>JBATKU010000122.1:0-38513 GCA_049669725.1 Desulfobacterales bacterium | reverse complement strand
GGATGGCTTGCCGAGCGCAAACACTATTGGTTTGAAACCAAAGACTGGGAAGGGATGCTCAAATAGTCGCCGAAGCCGGGGGATAGGGGTTAGCCAAAAGTTGGTTTAGCTTCTACTCTGTGTCTCCAATTTCGGGTGTCAGGTGTCGGGTTTCAGGTGTCAGGTATAAAAAACACGAAATCTGGATACCGATCCATAGAATCCTATTTAAGAACTTTCCGGCTGTGCTCACATTATTTATTTTCCGGTTTCACGAGCTTTCCTGAAACCTGACACCTGACACCTGAAACCTTCAGGGGTTTGGCTTGATAAACCAAAAAATCAAATTTTCTACCATCGACCTGATCCTGTCCCTTTTGCTGCTTTCCGCGGTGATTTATGCGGTTTATAAAATACAGATCGGTTTCAGCTACAATTGGAATTGGGGGGCAATCCCTCAATATTTCCTGCGCTACGATGCGGAGCTTAAAAACTGGGTGCCAAATATCCTTTTGCAAGGATTCTTGACCACTATCCGTTTAAGTATCTGGGCCACAATCTTTGCCACGCTGATTGGCGTCGCTATGGGCCTTTTCAGAGTGAGCCGCAGCCTGTTTAGACGATTGATTGGCGGAACTTATGTTGAGCTGATCCGAAATTTACCCCCGCTGATAATCATTTTTATTTTCTATTTTTTTGTCGGAGATCAAATTCTGCCCCTGCTGGGCATTGAGGAATTTATTCGAAACAGCAGTGAACGCACCCAGGCCGTCTTTGCGGTTTTCTTTGCCCCGCCCCCCCTTTTCACGGCCTTCCTGTCAGCCCTGATTACGATGTCTTTATTTGAAGGGGCCTATATTACCGAAATCGTCCGCGCCGGCATCCAATCCATCGAAAAAGGACAATGGGAAGCGTCCGCCGCACTGGGATTTTCCAGGTGGCAGCAAATGCGCTATGTGGTTCTTCCCCAGGCTGTGCAGCGCATTCTGCCGCCCCTGGCCGGCCAATTCATCTCCACGATCAAAGACTCCGCCATCGTCTCCGTCATTTCAATCCAGGAATTGACGTTTCAAGCCATGGAGTTAATGGCTTCGACCTATCTAACTTTCGAAATCTGGATTACCATCACCATCATGTATTTAATGCTCACCCTAAGCTGCTCCCTGGCCGTCGAACGTCTGGAAATATATATGCGTAAAAGCACCGCATAAAAAATTCCGTTCGCAAAATAAGAAAGCACGCCAATTTATAAAAAATTTTCGTGCCTTCATTATGATTTTTTGGGGCCGCGATCTTATTTTACTGAGACCACCGGGCACGGGGCCTGGAGGATAATGAACTGTGCCGTGGATCCCATCAGAAGCTTGCCGACTTTTGATCTCCGCTTGACGCCGACGATAATTTCATCGACCTGGTTTTCTTTGGCAAATTCGACGATATCCTCACCCGGGGATAACCCGCGAATTAGCAGGTGAGTGTCACAAACGATTTCATTCTCATCAAACAGGGATTTGGCCCATTCCAGTCCCTTTTCAGCCTCGGATATTTCTTCTCGCTGACCTTCCGTTCCTCTTTCCATGGAGGTGACCACCGCCACGGAGGCGCCGAAGGCCTTTGCATGGGTTTTTGCCAGGTCTAAAGCTTCTTTTGCCGAATTCGTTCCGTCATATCCAACTAAAATTCTCATATCGACCTCCCCATTCAGGTTCAAATTCTGACTTTGGTAGGCTACCTCTACAGTTGATCTGCAAGGGTAACAACTTTTGCCACTATCGATAACCAAATTTTCTCCTAAAATCCATAGCATACTCATTTAAAAAATACCACAGAATTAGATTGAATCGTATGCATAAACCCTGCGCCCTCAACCTTATACCATGTTTGCGACCGCCCGAAGGTGGATATCCAATTTATTGTGCTGATATTACATAAGATACACCACCCAATGTGTTTTCACGTGAAACCTAATCTAATTATATGATTTCATTTCACGGGCTCATATGCTATTAAGGCAGGCCTGAAGTTGGGAGGCCGGAAAACTTGAAGGCGCCAATTGACGGCAGGCTTTCTAACCCCAACTATTATTTAGGGCCTTAATCCTCCGGAGACGGATAAAGTTTTAATTCCCCGCCCCTTGGGGCGATAAAAATATTCCGTTTGATACCCCGCTGCTTGCGGCAGGGTAGTTTATTGGGCCATCAACAAATGAGAATCGGATTTGTGATTCTCGGCGTATCAAAGACAACAATGATTCAGGTCACAGATAACATCAGCCTGCAGGAAAATGAAATCCAGCTGGATTTTATCAAAGCATCCGGGCCTGGCGGTCAAAACGTCAACAAGGTGTCTTCTGCCGTACAACTCCGCTTTAATGCCGCCCAATCTCCAGCCTTGAGTGAGGCGATCTTCAACAGGTTAAGGCGAATCTCCGGCCGTCGTATGACCGCCGATGGTATATTGATTATTGAGGCACGCCGCCATCGGACCCAGGACCGGAATCGCGAGGATGCCATCGATCGCCTGGTCGCACTGCTCCGCAAGGCCACTGAAAAGCCGAGGCCGCGGCGGCGAACCAGACCTTCCAACGCCGCCAAACAAAAAAGGTTGAAGGCCAAACGGCACCGAGGCGAAACTAAACGCCGGCGACGCCGGGTTCGCAGTGAAAAGGAAGATGCTTGACAATGTTAGAAAAAATTCAAGCTAAAAATAACTATTTTGTCGGTGTTATTTCAGATACCCACGGCCGTTTGCCACAGTCGGTCTCAAAGGTCTTTAAAAACACCGATCTGATCATCCACGCCGGAGATATCGGGAATCCGGATATCATTGAGGCTTTGGAAAAAATTGCCCCGACCCGGGCGGTACGGGGAAATATGGACATGGGCCAATGGGCCCGCCAACTGCGACAAAATGAAACGATTACAATCAACAACCAGCGGCTCTATGTGATCCATGATATCTACAAGCTGAATATAAGGGCACAATCCGATACTTACCGTGTAGTGATTTGTGGACACACCCACCGTCCGCAGATGGAAAAACAACAGGGGATCTTATACCTAAATCCCGGCAGCGCCGTGCAACCGAGGTTCGGCTATCCCCCATCCGTTGCTTTACTGGAAATAAAAGGTGAGGCAATAAGAGCCCGGATGATTGATTTATCTAGTTAGGGCCTTCGCCCCAATTGGAATGTTAAATTGTTGAAGTAATGAAATGACGAAAGCAATAAAAGGGATAGGATGGGGATTTTCGAGGCATTAACTGAAGTATTTTGACGGGAGGATTGCAATGGGCGGTTTATTCGGAAGCGTTAATATGGAAGACTGTATAAATGATCTTTTCTACGGCACCGATTATCATTCACACCTTGGAACCAAACGAGCCGGCCTGGCCGTAAAAAACGGCAGCGACTTTGCTCGGTCGATTCACAATATTGAAAATGACTATTTTCGATCCAAGTTTGAATCCGACCTGCCCAAATTACACGGTAATAAAGGCATCGGAGTCATCAGCGACCATGACCCCCAGCCTTTGATCATCGGTTCCCATCTGGGCCCGTTTGCCATTGTCACAGTCGCTAAAATAAATAACATTGATGAACTCGCGGTCCGGGCTTTTCAAAATAAAAGGCATTTCTCTGAAATGAGCGGCAGTGAGTTGAGCCCCACCGAACTGGTCGCCATGCTGATCTCCGAAAAAGGTTCATTTGAAGAGGGCATCCAATATGCCCAGGAATCCATCAAGGGATCGTGTTCTCTACTTTTGCTGACAGCCGAGGGCATTTATGCGGCCAGGGACAAACTGGGACGAACACCGATTAGTATCGGCTGCAAAGAAGGTGCCTATGCCGCGTCATCGGAATCTTGCGCCTTTGCCAACCTCGGCTATGATATTGACCGCTATTTAGGGCCCGGCGAAATTGTCATAATTACGGAAGGCAGTTGTGAGCAGAAAAAAAAACCCAACGACAAAATGCAAATCTGCTCCTTTCTGTGGGTATACTACGGATATCCCGCCTCAAATTATGAGGGTATCAATGTCGAAGCTGTCAGAAACAAATGCGGATGGGCCCTTGCAAAAAATGACACGGTCGAAATTGATTTTGTGGCAGGGATACCGGACTCGGGTATCGGCCATGCCATCGGATACGCCTCTGCAAGATGCATCCCTTATATGAGACCTTTTGTAAAATATACCCCGACCTGGCCCCGCAGCTTTATGCCCCAGAATCAAAGCATCCGGGACCTGGTAGCCAGAATGAAATTGATCCCGGTCAGAGAGCTGATTGAAGGCCAAAGGATTCTTTTCTGCGAAGACT
The DNA here is from genome assembly GCA_049669725.1 of Desulfobacterales bacterium. Taxonomy (GTDB): domain Bacteria; phylum Desulfobacterota; class Desulfobacteria; order Desulfobacterales; family JAFDCJ01; genus JAFDCJ01. The sequence continues at coordinate 34,216 of JBATKU010000122.1, read as the reverse complement.
CCATCGTCAGAGGCACCCAACTCAAAGACAATGTTCAGATATTATACGATTACGGGGCCAGAGAAGTGCACATGCGACCGGCCTGCCCGACCCTGACTTACCCCTGTGAATTTCTGAATTTCTCCACCTCCCGGGCCACCACCGATCTGGCCGGCCGCAAAGCCATTGAACAGATCGAGGGCCTAGACGATCGGTTTCTGGAAGACTACGCCACCGACGGATCTGAAAAAAACCTGGCAATGATCGATAAAATCCGGCAGCGTTTAAGATTGACGTCGTTGAAATACCAGCGGCTGGACGATCTCGTCGAAGCCATCGGGTTGCCCAAAGAGAAGTTATGCACTCACTGTTGGGACGGCGGCAGTTATTTATAGTATTTATGAGCGAGAATTCCACTTAGATGGTTCATGGATTGAAGTCACTTCTGATAATATGATGAAAAATACCAGAATCTTGAGTTCTACCTGGGTGAAAGAAATTATCGGGGAAAATGACAAGATGTTCGGTTATCTGGTGCATCGCGATCGGGACAACGTCTATGCCGGAATAGTCGATGTAAACACCGTAAAGTTAAGCTATTTTTATGTCCGGACGTCGGGTGGTCCTTGATTAAGCCTCCGACTCGTACAAAATCCAGGTATTTACTGGATTTGAAATATAGATCTTTTTGAGTTAGTAAATGGAAGCCTGTATGTTTCTACAGCCAGGATAGAGGCGCACACAGACTCCACCTCTGTTTGATCCATCTTGCCTTTTAAGGCAATCATCTGACCGTTCACAGCAAGTAAAGGTCGGGCCTGACGGACAAAGGATTGTAAATCAGTCAAGGCCCGGCTGGTGATGATTTCAAAATGTTTTAAATAGGCAGGATCGCCAGCCAAATCTTCAGCCCGGATGTGCAGCGCTTCGATGCCCTCTAATTTCAAGGTGCGGATGACGTGTTGTAGAAAATTTGCTTTCTTGCGGGAAGCATCGATCAGGGTGACCGACAGGGAGGGAATGACTACTTTGAGGGGGATGCCGGGAAATCCTCCGCCGGAGCCGATGTCCAGCAGAGACGTGCCCGGCAATATCTGCTTAGCGGGTGCCAGCGAATCCACAAAGTGCTTGACGGCGATTTCATAGGGATCGGTAATGGTGGTGAGGTTGATAACTTTGTTCCAGTGAAGAAGTTCGGCGGCGTGGGTGGCAAACAGGTCGGTGTGGTGACGATCAAGATCAAGATCGAACTCCCGCGCTCCGTCAATAATCAACTGTGACCATTCCTTAGATCCGATCTTCATAATCACAATTAATGAAGCCACTTTTAATTGATGCAGACGCGCCTTACTTCCGCCATATCCGTAAGGCCCTGAAACACCTTCATGATACCGTCCTGTTTCAGAGTGGACATGCCTTCTTTCATGGCCGTCTCAAATAATTGTTCGGTGCTGGCCTTATTTTTAATCATCAATTTAATTTGGGGGGTACCTTCCATCAACTCATGGATGCCCATTCGACCGCGGTATCCGGTTCCGGAACAATTCTCGCAACCACCGGCCTTGTAAAGGTTCATCCCTTCCTTATATTCAATGCCGGATTTGCTAAAATGGTTTTTGCCGTAATCCGAAACCACCACCTCAAAATCGTCTTTGGTTACCGGATTTTCTTCGCGGCAGTTGGTGCACAGCCGGCGTGTCAGCCGCTGGGCCATAACCCCCAGAAAAGCATCGGAAAAATTAAGCGGATTCAGCCCCATATCCAGCAAGCGGGTTATGGTTTCGGGAGCGCTGTTGGTATGCAGAGTGGAAAAAACAAGATGGCCGGTCAACGAGGCTTCAATACCGATGGAGGCCGTCTCCTCATCACGCATTTCACCAATCATAATAACATCCGGATCGGCACGCAAAAAGGCCCGCATCATCCGGGCAAAATCAAGCCCGATTTTAGGCCTGACCTCGGTCTGCCTTAAACCGGCCTGGGTGATTTCAATGGGGTCTTCAGCCGTCCAGATTTTAATACCCGGTTTGTTGATATGGCCCAAAATGGCATGCAGCGATGTCGTTTTACCGGACCCGGTGGGGCCCACGGCTAGAATGAGCCCATAGGGCTTGGTGATGATATTTTTCATCACACCCAAGTTCCGATCGGTTAATCCCATCTCATCCATCGCCATGGCACCGGCCGAAGCCAGAATCCTCATGACCACGTCTTCAAAACCGCCGGCGGTTGGCAAGGTGGCAACACGCAGTTCAAAGGCCGGTACCCCTTTGCGCCGAAATTTGATCTTGCCGTCCTGGGGCAGACGTCTTTCGGCAATATCCAGATTGGACATGATCTTAATCCTGGAAACGATACCGCGTACCATGGAGTTGGGCGCTTTCATGTATTCCTGGCAGACACCATCCAGCCGGAACCGGATGCTCGTAGCCTTGGTGATGGGCGAAGGCTCGATGTGAATATCGGAAGCATTTTTGCGGTAGGCCGCAATGATAGCCTGGTCCACCAGTTTGACGACCTGGCTGGAGGCCTCATCCGCGCCGTCATCCATTACTTCTTCGTCTTCCTCTTCAAATTCCACATCCGGCAACATGTCGAAATCTTCCAGACCATCATCCATGCCGGCTTCGCCGGCCATCTGGTGGTCCTTATCAAAGAAAAGCCGGATAAATGCCTGGATATCCTCACGGATGGCCACCGAAAAAGATATTTTCCCGGTCTTCATCAGGGTTTTAATATTGTCGGTTTTGTTCAGGTTCCTGGGATCATCGACCAGAATTTCAACGCCCTCCTTGTCCCAGCTGAGCGGAATCCACAGCTCATTGAGCAGGAATGTCTTCTTGAGATTGGTCAATAGTTCTACCGGAACGGGGAATGAAGTGTCGAAAGGCCTGAAGGGGCAGCCATAGAACAGAGAGAAAGATTTGCCGATGGCTTCTTTTTTGATATGAAAATGCTCGATCAACACAAATTCCACACTTTTTTTCATCTTTTTGGACAGCGCAAACGCTTCTTGCAGTTTGTCGGTGGTTACCATGTTCTCCCGCAGGAGATGGTCATATTTAGAACCGGTGGCAAAGCTGGCACTGACCGAATCCAGACGTTTTTTAATTTCAGCATTGGAAGCATCCAGTTTGGAAGCGTCATTGTAAAGATCATGGGCCTGGTCGCGAAGATCGCGTTTTTCCAGTTCCTGTCCGATCGCAAATTTGATCCGGGCAAGATCCTTTTTATTGATTTTAAGCCCTTCGATCAGTTTATCAAATTCTTGGGTGGCCTTTGACGGCGAGTGCATTTTCAACAGGCTTTCCACCAGGCCGGGAACGACTTTTTCGACCGGGAAATCTTCCTCAAATATTTTCACGTATTCAGCAACGGCTTCACCGTGAAGTCCCATTTCCTGGAATGCCGACGCACTGTCAAGACTTTCGGAGGCATCGCCTTGACTGGTAAACGACTTTTTTAACATCGTAATGTCTTTGGCGGAAACGCCTTTTGGCTTGGTGTCCTCTTGATCTGAGATTTCCTTTTTCAACAGACCAATGCGCTGTTTGATTTTATCCTGGACCTGGGCATCCTGGGGGGAAACAATCGAAAGAATACTCTCATAAATGTTTAGCGAGTCACCATATAATCCCATGGATCGACAAACTTCGGCTTCATTGATTCTGGATTCTATATCGGTTCTCATTGCTGTTTATAAACCTCTCATTCGCTTATTTCTTAAAAAGACGTCTGATACCTACGGCGGCTTTGGCCGGCTTTAGGGAAGGCAGCAATATGTCACACTGGAGCCGCATCATGGCAATTGGCACAAAAAGGCCCATCAGTATTACCAGATATCCGATATCCGTTCGGCGGATGTAAAGCCGGCCTTTTTTAAAAATCAAATCCGTTTCTCTCATTCCGGCCAGCGACTCGATTATCAAATGCCAGTCCCTGCTTTCAATTCCTTCCGGTTGGGCCTGGTTGAATTCTTTGTACACCGGATCTCCGGCAAAGGAGAACATCATAAGGCCTTTGACGCCCTCCATATTCAAAATGTCCTTGAACAATTCTCGCATATCAATTTTCCAACAAAATAATCAGCCAACCGCGGCCATGAAAAATTTATTCACTGAGGATGTGAAGGAGTTTGTCCCTCGGGCATTTGGGGTTTACCGATATCACAGTGGTATTTTCCCCGGGCAGCAGGATAAAATCGTTCTCTTCACCCTTATCAATATAGCCCATCGCAAGCTCTCCAATATTAAAAAAAACGCCGGCCCTGGATAATTGCAGCACACGACTGTCCCAGGAATTGTCCTGGTAAATATCCTCCAGCCCGCAAGAAGGCCCTAACTTGGCTTCAATTTTCTCTTTAATCGCGGCGATGACGTCTGCCGGTTCCGGTTCAAGGGGTTGAACTTCCTGGATCACAACCGGTCGTATATCCTCGATGACTTCTTCGTCCTTACGCCGGGCCGCTTCAAGAATGAGATGCTGCATCTCGCTGAAAATTCGTTTTTCTTTTAAGGCACATCCGTTTTGAATAGATAAGTTTACCTGGTCCCATGAAAAAATCTCGTAAGCGGCATTTTCGCCCTGCAACTCATTTACCCTTGCATCGAACAATTCACCTTCCTGAAAAAAGAGAATCCCGTTTTTATTCGAAGATTTATCTTCCAGGCGAATGGTGCAGGTTTTCTGTTCCATTTCCACCAGCTGCAAAAACATACCGGAAGACACACTGTGCAACGTTCCGCCTTCTGATTCCTTTCTTAAGGTGGTCATAATCTGACGGGCCAGGTTTTCTATCAGAAACGGTTTCGCTATATATCCTACCGCACCGCCTTGCCACGCCAATTTCTCCATTTCAGGCGTACTGTACCCGGTTATGATGATGACCGGAATATCCGGATAATGCTCCATGATATGGGACAACAACTCAAATCCATCCATTCCGGGCATCTTTAAATCAGTGACAACCAGCGAGATCAATTTTTTCTTCAAGCTTTCTACAGCTTTGAGTCCGTCGGAAGCCAGCAGAACGGAAAAAGAGTCTTTATATATTTGAAACCCCTCTTCTATTGCAATCAGCATTTCGTGGTCATCATCCACCAGCAGCACATTTTTGATCATGAAATATCCTCAACGGCCTGGGCCCAGGAAGCTTTGTCGATATCAACTATTCTAACACCTGCCACGTAATCCATGGCCTCATATTTTTTAATATTGCCTATCTTCTGACCGATCTCATTCATTTTCTTCATCTGATCGTGAACTTTTTTAACTTTTGGAAATAGGGTCCCTTCGCGATCCAATTCTAACAGGATTTCATTGAGCAAATTGTTAACAATCGTCAAGGGTTGATTCAAACTGTGGGCCACGCCCCCTGCCATTTCAAGTACGCCTTGAAACTTTTCATCGATATTGCGCGCTTTTTGCCGGCTAACAATGTCACTGACATCACGGGCGATACATTTGATGTGATGGGGTTGACTGTTATTTTTTACCAGATAGGCATGCCAGTCCAAATGGCGTTTTTTAGCGCCCCGGCCGGTGACCGCAAGGATTGTCTCATTGCGACCGATTCTTATAATGTCTGCAAGAAAAATTAGAAAAAAATCTCTGTCTTCGGGTGCAATAAAGTCGGACACCGGCTGTCCGCGCATTTCCCCCCTGGAAAAGCCCATTAATTGTGCCCCGGCCTGATTGATGTCAATTAATCCGCCGTGCAAATCAATCACGATGACAGCATGCTTCTGATCATCAGCCCTACCATCCATTCTCACAACGTCATTTTTAACTTCAGTCTGACCGGTGATATCCCTTACAAAACCGTCTAAATGGACTACCATCTCATCATCGTCTAAAACAGCCTTGGCCGAAACGGCACATGTGATGGGGGTTCCGTCTTTCATTTTAAAGGCCATCGGCAGATCAAACAGACGACCCCTTTGCAAAATGGAGTGAATAAAGACCCCCCGGTCTTTTTTATTGCGATACAGTTCAATTACCGGAAAATCAATAAGTTCAGCAGTTGAATCAAATCCGAAAATATTAGCGAACGCCTTGTTGCAATAGACAATTTTACCTTCCAGGGTTGTGCGGTAAATGGCCGCTGGAATACCGTCAATAAACTCAGCATATCCCCGGGCAGAAAGACCGTAATCACTGATAGAAGGTATATTGGTCATCTTTATAGCTTAACGCTGAAATTCTCCAGTTGCTTGGAATATTTATTTGACCATTCAGCGCAGGAGTTCAGCAGTTCCGAGCGCATTCCCAATTCCTGCGCCAATTCCTGGATAGAACTTACAATACCGCCAATCAATTCCTTGTCACTTGCCGCACCTGAAAAATCTATTTTGCGATTGGAATAATCGAACTCGCCGGCAAATGGGTCCAGAAAAACATATTTTTCAGCGTTCTCCACAAACTTCTTTTTTAACAGTTTGGAAAAATCGGTTTTCATATTCTTTCGGGAGTTAACCGCGTTTTCAAATATCACCAATAATTCTTCCAGCATGCTTAATATGGCCTTGGAAGGTCCGGTAGGGCCGGTTCGGGATGCGCCCTGGGCTTTCATTTTTGCCAGGGGAATACGGCAGACACTAAAGATGGCGCTGGATTCCTTGGTTTTGCGAATCAAGAGCTCCTGGTTTTTTTGGGAAGGTCCGGGGTCTTCCTTGTCCCAGGAATATGAACCACCCACGATTTTTCCGTTAATAATAAAAATTATACCGATGTCTTCGCCCTCGCCAATGGTGACATCGATGTAACCGGTCAATTTCTCGGAGCTCATCTTGCGAATGAGACCTTCAAGATCGGTGAATTCGGTGCTGAGACCTTCATATATCTTCTCGGCCGATGGAATGCTGGCCCAGAAGTATACCTCCGCAAACGAAAGTTGATAAATACTGACCGTAAAATTATATTTTCCCCTGGCATTTATAAGGTGTTCAATAGCCTGGGCCCCCATCAGATCAAGGTCCTTTTCTTCGAAAAAGGCGTTTAATAAGTCGTCTTTATCGAAAAATATGACACCTTCCGCCGCATGGGATTTAAAATACGCACCACCGGAACCGATTTCGCCCTGGTAATGCTCAAGTAATTTTTTAATGTCCAGGTAATAGATGTTCAGGTTTTCTATTACCGGCTTTTCTCTTGGGATAATTACCATTATAGTTTCTTAATAGTTATTTCTTTGCATTTTATGGCAAAACTTTTTTTCATCAACTTGTTGTCGACAGCAAAGATATCTGCAATGCGATGGCCTTTAACGCCGCCGCCGCAACCGTTCAATGGAAAGTCTTATGCTGTCTTGCATTCTTGCGATAGCTTCAGCAAGTTCTCCTATTTCGTCCTTTGAAGTTGTTTTAACTTCCATCCCGAGTTCACCGATACTAATGCGGTCGGCCACATCGGTCAAAGTTTTGATTTTACCGGTCAGCTGATGACCGTAGATTGAGACGATGAGGCCAATAAGCAAAAGGGTCAGCCCTAATACTGCCCATGTGATTAGTTTGGCCCTGTCGGATAATTCTTTGGCACGCGCTTGCATCTGCTTCATCGGACCGGTGAATTCATCCATATAGGTGGTGGCGGCGATAACAAATCGAGTTCCGGCGATCGGTGTGCATACCATAAATTTGTCACGGAACTTGCCGTCCTTATCCTGCCAGGTGTAATATCCCTGGGAATTTTTACCTTCCTTGACTGCGATGTAGACTTTCCAGAAGCCGGGAAAATTCCGTCCAAGGGGTTTTTTGAGTTTACTCATATCGATGCCGATTATTTTCTTGTTAACATGGGCCCAGGTTCGCCAAACCCCATCGGACCCCGGCAATTCATATAGCGCCGTATAACCGGTCATTCCCACTTTTTGCACAGCGAGGGATTTAAAACCTATATCCTCATTGAAATCCTCTCGGATTAAATCCGGATGACTCAACAAATATAGCTTGCATTGCATCGCAACACCGGCTGATATGTAGGCAACTTTTTCTTCAGCCATCTGATTGACAAACTTGGAGCTTTCCTGGGTAAGCAAGTTCGACATGGTTTCGAGTTGCCATAAATAGAGCAGGCTGGCGCCGGCCATCAAAATTATGGGAACCACCATGAAAAGCAAAAGCATTTTGGTACGTAGGCCAAGGCCTTTGGCCCGGCGTCTGCTTTTTGCCGGAGTCCGGCCGATATCAGCCATGGCGGCAGTCGAGCTATCGTCAATGTTTGTTGTAATGGACGCCAATGTCGGCCGCGGGTCAATTTCCGGCTGCTCCGGCGACGATTCCGGTTTAGATACCACAATGAGGTGGGTACAGACCCGGCATTTAAAGCTCGCGGCTTTACCTTTAATTTTTAAGGGATCTATCCGGTATTTCTTTCCGCACTCTTCACAGATGATAATCATACCAACGACTCCTTACTCCCGAACCAAGCGAACCGAAACTACTAATCGACGAATAAATACAGGTTCGAGCATTCCAATTAATGCCTAAATTGCCTAAAATGAAAAGTGCCTAAAGTAAGGGTATTCTGCCTTTTTAAAAATGATTCACATCCTTAATTTTAGGCAATTTATATTTTAGACATTCCCTCACCATGCCTGACTGAAAAAGAGAAAAAATCTGACACAAAACGCACAAAATCAGTTAATCAGAATTAAGTATTTGCGTATCCTTTGGCTCGAATGATATTGACCATGTTTTTTATAAAGATCGTCTTTTTCTCCTCACGCCTGATTTCGCCGGCCAGTTTGTCGACCAGCTCCGTGACAAGAAAACTCGGGAAGCTGTTCACGTCATGCCCAAGGTCCTGAACTTCATCTTCGATTAATACGCTGGCGATCGGGCCAATGGCCAATGCCAATTCATCAAGCAGATTACGAAAAAAATCATTGCCCACCGGGATGACTTCCTTTTCAACCTTCTCGATAAGTCCTAATTTTAAAAGAGTGCCGACCAATTCCCTGATAGAGCCCATGCTCAACCCTGTCTTTCCAGCCAGGTGCCCCAGCGTTGCCTTCCCGTCCAGTTCCATGAGGATGAACAGTGTTTGTCCATCCAGGGAAAAATCGCCCAGGTCATCTCTGACCTTGCGCTTGTAAATCATGGAAGATATATCACCTGAAAACGATACCATGGCATTACCTGTATGGATTTATAACGGTTGTCAAAAAACCGTTCCGTGCAGCAATCCCGACAATCAAGGGGCCGTATTAATTTCGCAACGCATCGATCTCCTTCTTTAAGGCACTTATTTCATCGTGAATGTATTTTTTAATCTCCTCCACGGCTTCAGCCAGAGATTCAACCAAAGGCTCGCGCAAAGTTACAACATCGGGTTCCGGGTCGTGATCTATCAGCGGCGATTCAAATATTTCGGTTTCAGACGGTTGAACAGGCGGCCCGGCGAAGGTTCCCGGTTGATCTTCTGTTGCTTTGGCGATCTCCGATTCTTCGGCTTTGGCTTTGGCCTTTGGCCGTGTTGTGGATGTGCCCTGGGAGATTTGGGTTCTTAATTCTTTGTAGCTATTCATCTCGGCCCGCAAGATCTTTTTTTTGGCCGTCTCGGCCATATCCCGGGTGAGCACAACTTTATCAAGACTGGCGAAAACAGAGTTTAGTATTTTAAAGGTTTTGGGATGTGACTTGGCGCGGTTGGTTTGGATATAATTACCCAGTGAATTAAGGATTTGAAGAAATGTTAGAACGATTTTATCATGTTTGTAGGTCAGCTTCAGATCCTTTATCTGCTGGATAAATTTTTCCAGAACATCATCTGTTATTTCCCAGTCAATGGAAAGTATCAAATTTTTTAGCTCCGCCAGGGGATAATACGCTTCCCGATCAGTATCTTCAGCGTCCGGTTGGGCTCCGTTAGGTTCACTGAAGAGATCGTCCAACCGACTTTCAAGTTCGGAGCTCAAAGTATCAACATCTTTTGAATCGACCAATTTTCTTCTCCTATTTCAAATCTTTTTTTATGGATGCCACCGTCATCGAAATAATCTTTTTTAAGGTTTCAACCACGTTGGTACCCAGAACGGCACTGGCCGCAAAGGACGGTAATTTCAGCTGACTGTTCAGGTCTTTTTCAAGCGTCGGCAGGGGCAAAAGCGGAATGCCCTGCTCTTTAAGATCAATTTTATTGTACTGGATCACAAAGGGAATTCGGAAAATGCTTTTCTTATAAGTAGCCAAATTCTCTTGAAGGTTTTTCAGAGCAAGGATATTTTTTTCTCTTCTGACCGCCATGGCATCGGCTACGAAAACGATACCATCCACGCCCCGTAAAACCAGCCTGCGGGTCGCATTATATTTCACCTGGCCGGGTACGGTGTACAATTGAATTTTTACATCATAGCCGTTGACAATCCCTATATCAAAGGGAAGAAAATCAAAGAATAAGGTCCGATCACCGTGGGTTTTGACGGTAACCATTTCGGTATTGATACGCTTGGCAAATTTTTTGTACACATATTCCAGATTACTCGTCTTGCCTCCCCTGCCGGGTCCGTAATAGACGATTTTAACTTGGATTTCCTTATTTTTTAGATTTACAAATGCCATCAGAATTAACCGGAGCGACTATCGCAAGTCGAAAAGTAATTTTGGTTCCGAAAGCGCATATACCGATTTACAGAGACACAAGAGGCTCTAAAATAGCCTTTAACTGCTCGACGGATTCGGATACTTTCAAACGCAGGAAACCCAGTGATATGTCGTTGCCAAATATGGTAATCAAAAGAAATTCGGTGGTTATTTTGTTGAAATGAATATTTTCAGTTTTGCCTTTATGGAAAAGCAGTGAGAATTCATTTTCACCGATGATTTTGGCCATTGCGCTGACAGCACCGAAGTTACCGGCCGCCAGGGCCGCCAGCGAGTAAATGTCATGCTGTTTTTGGCCGTTGTCCAAATTGGCAACGATATTGCCGGCCATATCAATTAAAAAAACACACCGCACGCCATTGTCAATGAGATCCTGCTTTAAAATATCTTCAATTTTATCAAGCTGTTTCTGACCAAGCGTATAAGACAATTGCCAACCTCCCTAAAGTGTTGATGTTGAGAAAATCTATATCTCTAGTGATTTCGGTAACTTTAGGTAAAACTTTAATTTTTTCAAAAAAAACAATGCAGGTGGGAGCAGAAACGTTACCTTCCAGATATTTACCCCTGCCGGCCTTGCTCGCACAGGCTATGCAGGCAATAAAGACCCATGGAAATGATGGAAATCCAATTTGGGAAAATGTGTCTTATACTTCTTAAATTACAAGATTTATAGCATTTTTACAAGATAAATCTTTGAGGCATGCGGGTTATAAATTCCAAGAAGTATATCTGTGGGCAGGTATTGCAGGACTATTTTTTGTCATCACCAAGGCCGATTTCACTGAAATCCATTTCGATCTTGAGATCTGATCCGCCGCCAGAAGAAATTTTGGCTCCCGGAAATCTGTTTTTAAACACGCGTATCATGGAACTATTCTCGCGCAAAACTGTCGCACAGAAACCATTGTAATGGTTTTCTTTTGCTATTTTTTCAAGAATTTCTAGTAGATAAGAGGCGATCCCTTTGTTTTGAAAATCCTCCCGCACCACAAAGGCCACTTCGGCGCGTTCATCGCTATCCTGGGCATAAGAGCCAATGGCCATTATTTCTTTATGCCCCCCCTTCTGGACGAGACCTAATATTGACATGTTTTTACGGTAGTCCACACTGGACCATTGTTTCTGAACGACCTCATGCGAAAAAGTTCTCATTTTATAAAAATATCGCATATATATGGTTTTTTCCTGTAGGGAGTAAAAGAAATTACGATAGGCAAATTCATCCGATGGCAGAAGCGGACGAAACTCCACGACTTTCCTATCTTTTAGTTTGAAGGCATATTTATAGCCTTCCAGAAACAAAAGATCTTCGGTGGTGGGTGGCAACTGGTCTGCAAAAATGTAATGGCGCTTTTTAGCGACCTCGATGAGCTCTTCGCGAAATTTTGGATGGGCAATCTGGGCCAGTTCCATTACTCTCTGATAAATCCCTTTGCCCTTCAGTTCGGCGATACCATATTCGGTAATGACAAAGTTAACATCTCCCCGGGTGGTTGCCACACCGGCGCCTTCACTAAGATGGGAAACAATGCGCGAGACGGCCCCGTTTTGCGCGGTAGACGGCAGGGCAATAATTGAAAACCCTCCTTTGGACATCGAACTTCCGCGCAAAAAGTCCACCTGGTCTCCTATTCCACTGTAGAAAAGATACCCCATGGAATCCGAACATACCTGTCCGGTGAGGTCCACCTCCAGCGCCGAGCTGATGGAAATCAAATTATCATTGCGGGCAATGACCGTCGGATCATTAACAAACTCCGAAGATCTGAAATAAAAGGCCGGGTTGTTATCCACATAGCGATAAATCTTTTCAGATCCCATGCACAGTGAGGTTACCACCCTGCCCGGCAGAAGCGTTTTCTTTTTGTTGGTAATTACATTTTTCTCAAACAGGGGAAGCAGACCGTCGGTGATCAATTGGGTATGGATTCCCAGATCTTTTTTGCCGTCCAGGTATTTTAAGATGGCATAAGGCAAATTGCCGAACCCGATCTGGAGGGTGGACCCGTCATCCACCAGCTGGGAGACATAGAGTCCAATCCGCCGCGAAACTTCATTGTCTTTTATCGTTGGCAGGGCTTCAACCAGGGGTTCTTCATGGAAAACCAGCCAATCGATATCATCAACATGCACAAAACTGTCTCCCCAGGTTCGGGGCATTTTCGGGTTTACCTGGGCAATCACAACCGGTGAGTGCTCAACAGCTGATCGTGTGATGTCAACCGAAACGCCGAGGCTGCAATAACCGAATTTATCAGGGGGGCTGACCTGAACAAGGGCGGCATCGAGCCCGATGCGATGACTGGCAAACATTCTGGGAATCTGGGAAAGGTATTCGGGAATGTAGTCGATTTTACCTTCAAAGGCAGCTTTACGCATGGATTGACTGATAAAAAACAATTTTAAAGAAAACCGGCGGGTGAAGGACTCATCATCAACATACTGCGATAATGTCGACGATAGCATCTGATAGACCATAATATCCTGAAGCTGCTGGTCTTGGACCATGGCCCGGATCAGATGCTGGGGCTCTCCACAACCGGTTCCGATAAAAACGCGACTGCCCCGCATGATTTTTGAAACCGCTTCCTGCGCATCGACGAGCTTGGAAGCGTATCCGTGTTTCCAATCCATTGACTTTCTCCTGAATCTGAGATTGTATTTAATTATCTATATCAAATATATCAACGAAAATCGATAGATTCATTATCACCAAAAAGATTCAGAAAAAAAGAAAGAAAGAAAAGCTGAATCGAGTTAAATTATCAATATGAAGCCAACTGACGTGCTGGAAAAAAATTAAAAAATATATTGACAAATCTTCTAAACCAACTTACTTTACGCGGTTTACAATAAACCGGTTTTAGCACACAATCCCTCATTCGGCTTGCGGCGCTCCGATGCGGGATTTTTAATTTTCATCAAAACCCTGATTGTCATCAGGGTCACATAAGGATAGAGACCCCATAAAGGTAAAAGAACAATGAAAAAAGACCTATCAAAAGTTAGAAATATCGGTATCAGTGCTCACATCGATTCCGGAAAAACGACCCTGACCGAGAGAATCCTGTATTACACTCAGCGGATTCACACTATCCATGACGTCAAGGGCAAAGATGGCGTGGGTGCCACCATGGATTCCATGGAGTTGGAAAAAGAACGCGGTATCACCATCGCATCTGCGGCCACCTATTGTGAGTGGCGCGATCATGAAATCAACATCATTGATACCCCCGGCCATGTCGACTTTACCATTGAAGTGGAGCGCTCACTGCGCGTTCTGGATGGTGCCGTACTGGTTCTATGTGCGGTTGGTGGTGTGCAGTCACAATCGATAACGGTTGATCAGCAAATGAAGCGCTACAAAGTGCCGTCGGTTGCCTTTGTCAATAAGTGTGACCGCAGCGGTGCGAACCCCTATCGGGTGATGAATCAACTCAAGGAAAAATTGGGGCATAATCCCGTCGCCATGCAGGTACCCATCGGGCTTGAGGCCGGTTTTTCGGGAGTCGTAGACCTGGTTTCAATGAAAGCAAAATACTTCGATGGTGATAGCGGAGAAACGGTTCGGATCGAGGACATACCGCCAGAATTGATGGCCGAAGCCCTTGAGAAACGCGAAGCCCTCATTGATGCCGCCTCCATGTTTTCCGACTCGCTTACCGAAGCCATTCTCGAAGAACAGGACGTTCCCGATGACATGATTATCAAAGCCCTGCGCCGTGGGGCCCTGGCGCGGCAGTTAACCCCGGTATTTATGGGTTCGGCTTACAAGAATAAAGGGGTTCAGCCCCTCTTAGACGGAATCACGGACCTGCTGCCCTGCCCGATGGATATCGAAAACCATGCCCTGGACATGGAAGCAGATGAAACCCCGGTGCTTCTTTCCACGGACCCAGAAAAGCCGCTGGTGGCTTTGGCTTTTAAACTGGAAGACGGGCCCTTTGGACAGCTTACCTACATCCGTGTTTATCAGGGATCAATAGCCAAAGGCGATACCATCATCAATATCCGAACAGGAAAGAAGGTCAAAGTCGGTCGGGTGGTCCGCATTCATGCCGACCAGATGGAGGATATCAACGGTATCTCGGCCGGTTACATCGGTGCCCTTTTCGGAATAGACTGCGCATCCGGAGACACCTTTGCAGCTCCGGGTATCAGTTTAACCATGACGTCCATGTATGTGCCGGATCCCGTGATCTCTCTGGCCATCACGGCCGAAGATTATAAATCCGAAACCAACATGTCCAAGGCACTGGCCCGGTTTACCAAAGAAGATCCTACATTTAAAGTGCATGTCAATGACGAAACCGGAGATACCATTATCTCAGGCATGGGGGAGCTTCACCTGGAGGTCTATATCGAGCGCATGCTCCGGGAATACGCTGCCCGGGTGACCCCCGGCATGCCCCGGGTGGCCTATCGGGAGACCATCACCCGCATGGCTCCCTTCGATTACATCCACAAAAAACAAACCGGCGGCGCCGGCCAATACGGTCGCGTAGCCGGTCATATGGAGCCTGTGGATGATGAAGATTTTGTCTTCGAAAACCGGGTTGTGGGAGGCGCCATTCCCACTCAATATATTTCGGCCTGCGAAAAGGGCTTCAAGAGCTCCATGGCCAAAGGTCCGAAGATGGAATTGCCCGTCACCGGGATCAGAATTGTCATCAATGACGGCGCATCTCACGCGGTCGATTCCTCGGAGATGGCATTTCAAGCAGCTGCCCGGGGAGCTTTTCGGCAGGCCTATGCCAAAGCCGGACCGGTTATTCATGAACCGATAATGAAGGTTGTTGTTGAAACCCCTTCGGAATTCCAGGGCGCCATCATGGGCTCATTGAATCAGCGCCGGGGAATGATCGTCGGTTCCCAGGATGAAGGGGTTATGTGTGTGATAGAATCCCAGGTCCCCTTGGCAGAAATGTTTGGATATTCAACTGTACTCAGATCCTTAAGCCAGGGACAGGCCCAGTTTACCATGGAGTTTGCCCTCTACAAACAGATACCGCAAAGCATCGCTGAAGAACTGGTTAAAAAAGCGACTGAAGAAAAAAAGAACGTCGCATAGACGGGGTGCGAGTTGCGAGGTCCGCGTTACGGGTTACGTGCTGCGGGGTTTAACAGATTGAAGAATTACGAAGGTCGAATTTTGGAATTCTATCATTAAATTTTGTTTTATGGCTTGCGTATTTGAACTATGTTATGGCAAACTCTAAACAATCTGATAACTTAGAATCACAAAAAAAACAAATCGGATCTGTTGCGTTTGTGGGCCGGAAGGTTGTTCGTCAACCCTCGAACCATAAATCGCAAAATGCAACCCTCTGTTCGCCTGTCGTGACTGACAGCCGGCGAATTGCTGCCCCGCAAAGAGCCGGGCAGAGGGCTGACAAAACCAAAAATAGCCAACAATCCCGCAAGCCGACCGGGGTTATTTACATCAAAGAGAGGTATTTCACCATGCTGAAAAAGGATCTCATCCTGCGAAATCCGTTACGGGTCATGGGATATGAAAATAGTGACATTCTGAGCACCGGCCAGTTCGGGGCCGTCCTGGCCCGCGCCGGTGTCGGCAAAACGGCGTTTTTGGTCCAGCTGTCGCTTAATGCTTTGCTCAGGGGCAAAAACGTCCTTCACATCAGCCTGGAAGATCCGGTCAACAAAGTCAGCTTGTGGTACAAGGAAGTGTTCAACCTGATTGCCGATCAATATCAAGTGGACCAGATCAACCAGCTCTGGGACTCCTTGCTGCCCCACCGGTTTATTATGACCTTTCGGGTAGAGGGATTCAGTGTACCCAAGCTACAGGAACGGCTGGCAGACCTGATGGAACAGAATATCTTTTCACCCCAGATGATCATTGTCGACGGGTTTCCGTTTGACGAATCCATGCACCGGCCGCTGTCGGAATTTAAGGCACTGGTTGAAAAGCATCAAATGCACGCCTGGTTTACCATGCGCACCCACCGTCATGAAGATCCGGGACCCGAGGGAAAACCGCTGCAACTTGAACAGGTTTCTGACCTGTTTGAAGTCGCTGTCCAGCTTTTGCCGGAGGGCAAGGAGATCCATGTGAAGGCCGTTAAAGGCGGGGAATCGTTTGCCGAAAATCTCGACTTACGCCTGGATCCATCTACCATGCTGATAGAAAGCAGCTCATCGTAAAAGCAAACCGGGGAGGGTGAAGCCCCGGGAATTTACAATCAACAAAAAAAGGCTTGCACAAATTTGCAAGCCTTTTTTATTGACTTAAGCTGGAGGCGGCATCCGGATTTGAACCGGAGATGGCGATTTTGCAGACCGCTGCCTTACCACTTGGCTATGCCGCCTAAAAAAAAATGGAGCGGGAAACGGGATTTGAACCCGCGACTTCGACCTTGGCAAGGTCGCACTCTACCACTGAGTTATTCCCGCTCAGCTGAAATTTACTGTTTAACTATCTTCAATCTCTTTGTCAACAAAAAAGCATGGATGATTTTTTCTAATTCATCCGGGCTAGGTCCTAAGAAGCATTCTGAACTTAATAAAATAATCAGCACCGGACCAGAGGGTAAATACCAGGGCCCCCCACAAAAAAAACGTGCCGACAGCCTGGACATCAAGACCAAAAAACGGGTAATGAATCATCAGTGGTATAATGGCGGCGATCTGGAAACCGGTTTTGTATTTCCCCAGATTTGAGGCTGAAACGTCTTCCCCCTTTTCAGCGATAATATTGCGAAGTCCGGTCACGGCAATTTCCCGACCAACAATTATACAGACCATCCAGGCCGGCACCCAGCCCAGGGCTGTCAGCATGATAAAGGCGGACGAAACCAGGAGTTTGTCTGCCACCGGATCCATTACTTTCCCCAGATTGGATACCAGGCCAAATCGTCTGGCAATATAACCGTCAAAATAGTCAGTGATCGCGGCGGCGCTGAACAATATCGCCGCAATAAAGGTCGAAATACGATTGGGGAACAACATCAGGATCACAATAATCGGAACGGCAGCAATTCGAAATAAAGTCAGTGTATTGGGATGACTTAAAATGGTTTTCACAGGTCTTTTTTCTCTGAATAGGTGGCGAGGAAATTATCTTTGCACTGGGTACTACAAAATAGCATATCTTTTCCGTCGATTCTCAAATGCACTGCATTTCTTTTAGGAAAATAGGCCTCACAATAAGGATCTTTAATCATGACATCATCAATCTCTCCGACCTTTTTGCCCGCAAGCGATTCAGATGAAGATGCGTTTGGAAACATCCAGGACTTCAAGGTCCGATAAGCCACATATCCCACAATTGCCAGGATGACAAATCTAATCATTTATATTCAACTATCCTTTGTCCCGTTTCATCAAGATCTTCAAGTAACGATTGGATTGTGCGATGAAAGACCGGGTGATTGATGTGCGAATCTATATCACAAACAGGCTTTAACACAAAGCGTCTTTTATGCATTCTCGGGTGTGGTATCACCAACCGTGGATGGTTCATCACCATTTCGTCATAAAAAATAATATCAAGATCCAGGAACCTCGGCCCGAATCGAACGGCATCACGGGTCCTGCCGGCATGATGCTCAATGGCCTTAAGCTTATCTAACAAAACAAGCGGCTCCAGAACGGTTTCCATTTTGACAACATAATTTATAAACCAGTCCTGGTCTTTATAATCGACCGGTTCGGTTTGGTAAACCGGCGACTGATCAACCAGCCGGGATGTCTCGTCGCGGGACAGTTCAGCAACGCCCCGGCGGCAGTTTTCAAGCTTGTTGCCCAGGTTGGAGCCGACACAAATAAAGGCTATATGGTTAGCGCTCACAGGCCCAAAATTCATCGTTATGGATTAACTTGAATTAATAAGCTATCCAAGGTTCAGGGTTCACGGTTCAGGGTTGCATTGACCCAGTATCCTAATATTTTTACTAATACGGTAAGGCCAACCTTTCCTAGCTTCTCCATGCATCCTGATTAAGCTCAGCCGTATAAATCAGCCTGGCATCCCCTTCCAGGTAAACATCTGTGAATACATGGTTGCTTTCACGAAAGTGAATGGTCAGTGATTCACCGCTCCTGGTTACCAGGCTGATGGGGGATGTCCAATTTGTCTTGCAGGCCGCTACAAGTGCGCTTGCAATGGAGCCCGTTCCGCAGGCAAGGGTTTCATCTTCAACTCCCCGCTCGTAGGTTCGAATAGCCAGCTGCCCGGGTTTTTGCTGACAGATAAAATTGACATTTGTTCCGGCCGGTGCAAAAACTTCATGGTACCGTATCTCCCTTCCCAGCCCAAAAACATCCACCTCTTTAACGGAATCCTTCATAACGACAACATGGGGCACACCGGTATCGACGCTGCTCACGACCAGGGGGCCGTTTTCCAGATCAACGGTATAATCCAGGCGAAGATCCACTGGATCCGGGATTTTTACCTTGGCACCGTCGCCTTTCACCTGTCCATTGATTATTCCGGCTTCGGTTTCAAAGGACAAGTTTTCACCGGCAATCCCGTTGAGATAGGCAAACCGAGCGGTACACCGCGCTCCGTTACCGCACATTTCGGCCAGGCTGCCGTCCGAATTAAAAAAGCGCCACTTGAAATCGGCTTTTTCCGAGGATTCGATTAAAATGAGTCCATCGGCGCCCACCGACATTTTGCGGCGGCACACGTTTCTGATAAATTCTGTTAATCCGTCATTTTCAACAAGGCACTCGCGATTGTCGATAATAATAAAATCGTTACCGCTTCCGCTCATCTTGGAAAAAGGAATTGTGCTCATAAATGCTGTCCTGTGTTAGATATTAATAAACACCTTTAGAGGTGTTGGACGGTTAAACTGGGAAATGCCTAAAATTAAGGAATTCTGTCGATTCTATCTCTTCCATTTGAATTAGAACCGCAACATTTGCAAACATTTTTATGTTCATTCCTTATTTTCTGATAATTTACCTTCGATCCTCCATATACAGGACGGAGCGCAACGACTCCACTATTTTAGGCATTTTAGGCAATTTAGTGCATTTTAGGCATTTTCCAAAAACAGTGGCACTGTCTCGCCCCGAACCAGATCTTCGTACCCTTCGCGGGCTCTAACAACATTAAATTGATCACCTTTTACCATGACTTCGGCCACCCGCGGCCGCGAACAATAGTTGGAAGACATGACATAACCGTAAGCGCCGGCACTCATTACCGCCAGCAGATCGCCACTTTGCACATCCGAAATGCTTCGATCAATCGCCAGAAAGTCACCGCTTTCACAAATCGGACCAACAACATCAGCGACAATAAGATCTTGGCGGGAATTTACCACCGGTTCAATCGCATGAAAGGCATTGTACAGCGTCGGCCGCATCAGATCATTCATCCCGGCATCGACAATGACAAAATTTTTTACTTCGCCCGACTTGCGATAAAGCACTTCTGTGACAAGGATTCCGGCATTGCCGACCAGAACCCGTCCCGGCTCCAGAATCAGTTTAAGCTCCATATCTTTGAGCTGTGTCATAATAGCGCCGGCATATTCCCGCAGCGAGGGCGGCGTTTCATCCGCATAGGTAATGCCCAGTCCACCGCCCATATCCAGATAGCGGATATGGGTCCCCATCCCCATGGACTTCAATTCATTGATCAGGGCTTTAAGATTTTCCAGTGCAGCCTGAAATGGCTCAGCCTCAGTTATCTGGGAGCCGATGTGGCAGTCAACCCCCACGATCTCTAAATGATCGAGCGCTCCGGCAACCCTGTAACTCTCAAGCGCCACATCGGAACCGATGCCGAATTTATTTTTTTTCAAGCCAGTGGCAGTGTACGGATGGGTTTTCGGATCGACATCGGGATTCACCCGAATGGAAACCGGCGCCCGCCTCTTTAATTTTCCGGCTCGGCGGTTAATCAGCTCCAACTCGGCAATGGATTCGACATTAAACATCAGGATGCCGGTATTCAGGGCGTAATCGATTTCATCAACAGTTTTGCCTACACCGGAATAAACAATTCGGTCGGGGGAGAAACCGGCCTTGAGTCCCCGGTATAGCTCGCCGCCGGATACAATATCCAGGCCGCATCCTAAATCAGCGAACAATTTTAAAACTGCCAGATTGGTGTTGGCTTTGGCCGAATAACATATCAGCTTGGGGACACTTTCAAAAGCCTCGCTGAAGGCCTGGAAATGACGGCTTAATGTTGCATGACTGTATAAATAGAAGGGGGTGCCAATTTTAGCAGCAATGTCTTGTACCGGCACATCTTCACAGTACAACACGCTATCGCGGTATTTGAAATGATTCATATTTCACCTGCAATAAAACCCGTTTTAAAAAGCAAATTCAACAAAGTTTGAATCTCTGGATCGAATGCCATCCGCACTGTATCCATTTACTTTGTAAATATACCGGTAACCGGGTTCGATGGTTTCGGTAAACGTTATAACCGGCTCTCCGGGTTGACCGGGTCCCGGCCCCCTGACCGGTAGGGCACCTATTGTTTTAAACACAATCGGGCAATTGGGACACTCCCTTTCAACCAAGGATTGCTGCGACCTAAAAATGAAAAAGCCGCTTATCGGCAATTGGGCCGTTTCATCTGGTTGGGGAATGGTCCAACTCAGTTTGATAGTGTTTTGGCTGATGCCGTAACCCAGATCCCATACCTTGGGAGGCCTGGAACCGGTGGGCGGCTCCGGCGGGCCTTTCTTACCGCAGCCCCACATCATGACAACCGGTGTCAAACCAATCAAAACGGCCATGGCGATCATTGCCGGAAGGCCTTGTGAGACTTTTGATATTTTCATCACTCGGAAAGATGCTCTTTTTTGTCACTCAACCATTTTTCAGCTGCGGCAATAGCTTTGGTTACCATCTTAGCGGCGGTGCCGCCGTGAGAAGTTCGACGATTTATCATTTCTCCGGTTGTTAGAAAAGAAAAGATATCGTCTTTGATCAGCGGGCAAAAAGACTGCAGCTGCTCCAGGCTGAGTTCATGGAGTTCCTTTTTCCTGGCCAGCGCAAACCCGACTGCTTCCCCCGCCAGGCGGTGGGCCTCCCGAAAGGCCACCCCCCCGGTCACCAGGTAATCGGCCAGATCCGTGGCGTTCAAAAAACCGCCGGAGGCGGCCTGGCGCATGTTCGCCTTCTTAAATTTAATTTTCGGCAGCATCGCCGTACATATCTCAATACAGGCTGTCAGTGTATCCACCGTATCAAACAACGGGGCTTTGTCTTCCTGCATATCCCGGTTATATGCCAACGGCAACGACTTCATCAAGGTTAAAAGGGTCGTCAGGCTGCCGATGGCGGTAGCGGTTTTTCCCCTGATAAGCTCGGGAACATCAGGATTTTTCTTCTGGGGCATGATACTGCTGCCGGTTGCAAAAGAATCCGGCAACTCTATAAAACTGAACTCCGAGGTCGACCACAAAATCAGTTCTTCCGACAGCCGGCTGAAATGAACCATGCTCAGCGCTGCCGCGGCTAAAAATTCGATGACGAAATCCCGGTCGGAAACAGCATCGATACTGTTCGCTGATATGGATTCGAAACCGAGAAGCTCAGCCGTATAGGCCCTGTCGATGGGATAAGTAGTGCCGGCAAGGGCCGCAGATCCCAGCGGCATCACGTTTATGCGCTTGAGACAATCCTCCAAGCGCCCGATATCCCTTAAAAACATTTCATAGTAGGCCATGAGATGGTGGGACAAAAGAACCGGCTGCGCCCTTTGCAGATGCGTGTAGCCCGGCAATACGGTATCAAGATGTTTCCGGGCCAGCTCAGTTATTACCTTCTGCAGCCGGCAAAGCAGGTGAATCATGCGCGATGTTTCATTGCGCAGATACATCCTTGTATCCACGGCAACCTGGTCATTGCGACTTCTGGCGGTATGAAGTTTTTGCGCAACCGGTCCTGCAATTTCGGCCAGACGGGACTCTATGTGCATGTGGATGTCTTCCAGGCTGTCGTCATAGTCAAGACGATTTTCATCAATTTCCTGCCTGATTTTTTCAAGCCCCTGAATTAATGCAGCGGCCTCTTCATCGGTGATAATCGAGACTTTGGCCAGCATTTTACAGTGCGCAATACTGCCCTGAATGTCATAGGCATACAGCCGCCGGTCCACCTGGATCGAAGACGTAAACGTCTCAACAATATAAGCTGTTTTTTCTGAGAATCTGCCTTGCCAAAGCTTATTCGACATTAATCTCCTAGCGGGTCAAATTCTTTTGGATATTGTTTCGAATTTGGGATTTTGTTTTTCGGATTTAAGTTTTATCTGATTAATACTTAAACTATTGCGGCTGATCTTCCAACTGCTCAAAAAGCTCATCAAGGCAATCAATCAGCGCGTCAATTTCCTCTTTTTTGACAATCAATGGCGGAACAAAGCGCAGGATATTTTCCTGGATGCAATTAATTAAAAATCCGCGCTGCAGGCACTGGTTTACCAGAGATTCGCCCTTGATTGCCAGTTTAATGCCGAGCAGCAACCCCTGCCCCCGGAATTCAGCAATAACGTCATGCCGCTCTTTTAACCACAGCAGTTTTTCTCTAAAATACTCTCCCGCCTCGCGTCCCTGGTTGATGACGTTGCCCTGCACCAGTGTTCTGCAGACCTCAAGGGCTGCCGCGGTAACAAGCGGAGATCCGCCAAAGGTCGTTGCATGTGACCCGGGACCGAATGCTTCGGCCACCTGTTCCCTGGCCAGCATGGCACCAATGGGCAACCCGTTGGCCAGTGCCTTGGCCAGGGTCATGATATCGGGTTCGACATCAAAATGCTCATAAGCAAAGAGCTTGCCTGTCCTTCCCATGCCGGTTTGGATTTCATCAAATATCAGCAGCACTCCCTTTTCGTCACAAATCTGGCGCACGGCCTTGAGATATCCGGGATCCGGACAGCGCACGCCGCCCTCCCCCTGGATCGGTTCCAGCATAACTGCACAGGTGTTCGAATCAATTTTTGACCGCAACGCTTCAATGTCATTAAACGGAACATAATCAAACCCTTCCAGAACGGGATCAAAGCCTTTCTTGATTTTGTCCTGTCCGGTAGCAGATAGGGTTGCCATGGTTCGCCCGTGAAAGGATTGCTCCATGGTAATGATTCTGAAACGGTTGCTTTCACCGCGATCGTTGAAGTATTTGCGGGCCAGCTTTATGGCCGCTTCATTTGCTTCGGCACCGCTATTGCAGAAAAAAGCACGATCGGCAAAACTGTGCTGAACCAGCCAGGCCGCTAATTCGACCTGGGGAATCGTGTAGTAGAGGTTGGATACATGCGTAAGTGTTTGGATCTGGGAGACGACCACCTTGGCGATCCCTTGATGGGAATGACCCAGGTTGCACACGGCGATTCCCGCCACAAAATCGGTATAGCTGCGGCCCCTCGTATCAAACAGGGTGCAGCCGCTACCCTTTGCCAGAACAACCGGAAACCGGCTGTAGGTTTTCGCGATTACCCGGTCCGCCTGTTCCATAATCTCAGATGTCATTGCCTAACCCCGCTCAAATTAACGCATTGGAAGCCTTTGTCCTGTTAGAATGCCTAAAGTGCGCTAAAATGCCTAAAATGTCTAAAATTAAGGTATTCTATCAATCTGATTTGAATTCAGAAAGGCTTTCTATCATATTAAACATTCAGGATAAAACTGATTCGCGCATATTTAAACGATACGCCGGAGGCGTACCACAATTTTAGGCATTTTACACTTTAGGCATTTTAGGCACTGGTTATAAAATATAACGACTCAGGTCCTCATCATCCTTAATTTCCTTTAATTTGTCTTCGACATAGGCTTTATCGATGGTCACCCGCTGTACTTTCATATCCGGCGCATCAAATAATACATCTTCGAGTAAACGCTCCATGAGGGTATGCAGCCGGCGCGCCCCGATATTCTCTGTGCGATCGTTGACCTCTTCCGCCATTCTGGCAATTTCGGCAACCGCATCATCTTCAAAGACAACATCGATTCCTTCGGTTCTCAACAGGGCGATGTATTGAAGCAACAAGGCATTCCGGGGCTCGGTAAGGATTCTGATAAACTCTTTTTGCCCCAAAGAATTCAATTCGACACGTATCGGAAATCGCCCCTGCAATTCCGGTATCAGATCAGATGGTTTGACCACATGAAAAGCGCCCGAGCCGACAAATAAAATATGATCCGTCTTAACCGGTCCGTATTTGGTCGTTACGGTGCTGCCCTCGACAATGGGCAAAAGATCTCTTTGCACGCCTTCACGCGAAATGTCAGGACCCTGGGTACCATTTTTGCCCGCTATCTTGTCAATTTCATCCAGAAAGATAATTCCCGATTGCTCAACTCTGGCAATGGCTTCTTTGACGACTTTATCCATATCCACCAAGCCCTGGGCCTCTTCCTGGGCCATCATTTCAAGGGCTTCAGGCACCTTCGCACGTCGCCGTTTAGTACTTTTGGGAAACATACCGCCCAGCATGTCCTTGAAATTAATCCCCATTTCTTCCATCCCGGCATTAGAAAAAATTTCCACCATGGGCATGCTGCGATCAGCGACATCCAGATCCACATAACGGTTGTCGAGTTTGCCCTTGCGTAACATGCTGCGCAGTTTTTCTCTGGTTGACGATGAATCATCGCTGCTTTGGGTTACGAGCTCAAACTGAACCTCTTTGGACTCATCGCTCTTAACTGATGGTTGGGCTTCGGATTTGGGCAGCAAGAGGTCAAGCATTCGCTCCTCGGCAATTTGCCTGGCTTTATCCTGCACATCTTCTTGTGCCCGTACTTTGAACCCGTTTATGGTAAGTTCCACCAGGTCTCTTACCATCGACTCCACATCGCGTCCTACGTAACCGACCTCTGTAAATTTGGATGCCTCCACTTTACTAAACGGAGAATCCGTCAGTTTGGAAAGCCTGCGTGCGATTTCGGTTTTACCGACGCCAGTCGGTCCGATCAGAATAATATTTTTCGGGGCGATTTCATCACGCAGCTCGTCCGGCACCTGCTGCCGCCGCCACCTGTTTCTTAAGGCAACGGCGACAGAACGTTTGGCCTTATCCTGGCCGATGATATATTTATCCAGCTCTTTTACAATTTCCGATGGCTTGAGATTGCTCATGGTAATACCTTGTTTGAGTTAAATGCAGTTTAGAGACAGTTTCTACATTTCTTCAATGGTAATGCTGTCATTTGTATAAATACATAGGGAAGCCGCAATTTTCATGGCCGTTTCCACGATACCGCGTGCATCAAGATCGGATTTTTCGATCAAAGCGGTGGCGGCTGCCTGGGCGGCAACACCGCCGGAACCGATGGCGACGATGCCCTCGTCCGGTTCAATAACGTCTCCATTGCCAGAAATCAGGTAAATACGTTCATCGTCAATAGCGACCATGATAGCCTCAAGCCGTCTCAGATATTTATCAGTACGCCAGTCCCGGGCCAATTCCACTGCCGACCGGGTCAGATTTCCGTTATATCGTTCCAGTTTTTCCTCCAACCGTTCCGACAAATTCAGTGCATCGGCAGTGGCACCGGCAAATCCAACGATAATTTTGTCATTGTAGATGCGCCTGACTTTTTTGGCATGATGTTTGACCACGTTTTTATCCAACGTGACCTGACCATCTCCGGCCACCGCTGCTTTGCCCCGGTGGCGGACAGCGAGTATGGTTGTACCATGAAAATTCATTTAAACCTGTCTTTCCTTAATTAATTTGGTTTAGATTCCTATTTTTATGACTGCTGTTTCTATATACGCGATGCTGACCTTGGCAGATAAGGTAATCAAAATCCCGACTGTATCTGTCATCTGTTTTCTGACACCTGACACTTTTTTATTACTTCCTTGGGTGCGCCTTGTCATAGGTCTCCATTAATCGATCGATGCTTACATGCGTATACTTTTGGGTGGTCGAAAGACTTTTGTGTCCCAGCAATTCCTGAACAACCCTCAGGTCAGCACCGGCATCCAGCATATGGGTCGCAAATGTATGCCGCAGGGTATGCGGGGAAACCGGTGTTAAAAGACCGCAGGCCGTAACCAGTTTGTCTAGAATACGGGCCACGGATCGGGCGCTCAAGCGCCCCTTATTTTTATTAAGAAAGAGCGGCCCGTTTATTTTCTCAGAGATTCCGCATTTCTGATTCAGTAGCTGCCGGTAAATCTTAATTGCAGCGAGGGCTTTTTTACCGATGGGCACAATTCTTTCTTTGCCGCCTTTGCCAAGCACCCGGATCAGTGTTTGTCTATAATTCACATCAATGGTGTTCAATCCCACAAGTTCCGACACCCGGATGCCGCAGGAATACAGCGTTTCAAAAATGGCCCGGTTCCTCAAATCCAACATCCTGCTGGTATGAATAGAGTCGAGCAATCGAAACATCTCATCAACGGGAAGATAGGCCGGAATAGTTTTGTCCTGTTTAGGCGTAAGTATTGATTCGGCCGGGTTATCCTCCGTCACCCCCCGTCTGATAAGAAAATTGAAAAATGAACGCAACGCAGAGAGTTTACGCGCAATGGTGGTTTTTTTATTCCGTTTATATAAATAGCCAAGATAGCCCCTGATGGTAATGTTATCCACACAATCGATTGCGACCGGGTCGTTACTCCGGGAAAGGCGGTTTTCCGCCAAATATTTCAAAAATTCCTCTAAATCATTGCGGTAACCCCGGCAGGTATTTTCTGAGAACCCTTTTTCAGTGGCAACGGATTCTATAAAATCGCTGATCAGGATCTCAACCGGCATTGCCTTCATCGGTTGCATTATCCTCGTAATGGATCCCGTTAATGTGAAATACATCCCTGGCAATATCAAGGAACAGGCGGCATCATCGCAGGATTTTATCCTGCGGTAACTGTTGCCCCGAATAACCATTAACCAATAACCAATAACGAAACAATCAGGCGGCCGCCTTTCTGGATTTCTTTTTAAGCCGGGAAATGCGACGCTTGAATACGGTTGCCATTTTTTTGTCTTTAGCCCCGAGGGCGGCCTGACGTTGCGCTTTAAGTGCCTTTATCTGTTTTTTTATTTCGCCGGTGGTGGAACCAGTTTTTTTGACCGGCTTGCCTTGGATGCTTTTGTCTGCTTTGACGGTTTCTGCTTTGCTGGTTTCTGCTTCGACGGTTTCTGCTTCGACGGTTTCTGCTTCGACACCCCTAACTTCATTGATAGCGACAAGCAATTCTTCCTTTTTCATCCCGTGGACGCCAGTGATTTCAGGAATTTCCTTGGCCATCTCTCGCAGGGCCTTGACTGTCATTTTCTCCAACGGTTTATCCGTGGCCTCGGCTTTTTTATCACTCATTGGGCATCAATCTCCTTTTCTCTACAATATCGGAAAGCACAAGCGGAGGCTACATAGCCCCCGCCCTTCGATCCATTATGAAAAATAATTGTTTAACCAGTTTTATTAACGATTATTCCAGTTTTAGTCAATAGTTAAACCGATGATGAAGCCCCGGTTTCAGCCTTACTTTTACCCCCATTGCAGGCCGCTGCAGTTAGCAGCCCGCGAGGATATGCTGATGGCAATTCACCCCGTTTAGGTATTTTCTTAAGCGTCTTTCGTTAACTTCAAAAAGGGTTTAAACAATTCAATCGGTATGGGGAAAATGGTGGTTGAATTGCTCTCGGTGGCCATTTCATTCATGGTTTGCAGATACCTGAGCTGGAGTGCAGTGGGGTGTTTTTCAATAATCACTGCGGCCTCCGCCAGTTTCGCGGCTGCTTGAAATTCGCCTTGGGCGTTGATCACCTTGGCCCGCCGTTCCCTTTCCGCTTCCGCCTGCCTGGCCATAGCCCGCTGCATCTCCTGGGGCAGATCGATGTGCTTGAGCTCAACCGTGGCCACTTTAATGCCCCATGGGTCGGTATGGGTATCAAGAATTTCTTGCAGTTTATTATTTATTTTCTCCCTTTCAGACAGAAGTTCATCGAGTTCCGCCTGACCGCAGACACTCCTTAAGGTTGTTTGCGCCAATTGGGACATGGCATAGGTATAGTTTTCCACCTCAACAATTGCTTTGATGGAATCGATCACCCTGAAATAAATCACCGCGTTCACCTTGACCGAGACATTATCCCGGGTGATGACATCCTGGGGATCTACATCCATGGCTATCAGGCGCAGGGTCACTTTTACCATTTTATCGACCACCGGTATCAGGATGATCAACCCCGGTCCCTTGGCCTTGATCACCCGGCCAAGGCGGAAAATTACCCCCCGTTCGTATTCGTTTAAAATACGTATGGCGGCAGACAGGAAAAATATGACCAGAACAACAATGGCTATTGGTGTAATCAAATTCATATCACCCTCCTTTGGTGTTAGGTAACCGGTCTATATTACTTTAGTCCCTTATTCGCGTTTCGGGACGCAGGCTGCCGTCAGGCAATGAAGCTTTCATCGACCGCTTCGACCTCCAGCATCAGATTTACCACCTTTACTACCCGCACTTTTGCATTTTCGTCAAGGGGTTCTTTGGCCCTGGCATTCCAGAGCTCACCATGCACAAAAACCTTTCCCTCGAGGGTCAGCGCTTTTTTTACGATCCCGATTTCTCCCACAAGCCCCATGGAACCGGTCGTCGGTTTTGAAATCTGGGCCCGAAAAACCAGGCTGGCAACCGCCGCAAAAAATCCGGATATCAGGATAACCGTAGGCAGCAGCACCCGCAAAGATAGCTTCATATCCGGAGTAGAACCTTCAAAGAGCATCAGTGATCCCAGTAGCAACGAGACGACACCGGCCACACTTAACAGCCCGTAGCTGGTAATCTTCATCTCCATAATAAAGAAAATAATCGCCAGAACAATCAGTAAAATTCCGGCATAATTAACCGGAAGGGTCTGCATCGCGAAAAATGCCAGGATCAAGGCGATTCCACCGATCACTCCCGGAAATATAGCTCCCGGGTGAGAGAACTCAAAATAAAGTCCGGCCAGCCCGATCATCATCAGAATATAGGCGATATTGGGATTGCTGATCGTTTTCAGGATCTTGGTCCTCAAGGTTTCCTCAAGGACAACTTTTTTAGGATTGGCAAGGTTTAACACACCTTTATCCCTTAGCTCACGGCCATTAAGCTGTTTAATCAGGTCATCGGTGTCCTGGGCAATAAGATCAATGATGTTTTCTTTCAATGCTTCGGTTTCGGTCACGGAAACACTCTCCCGGATAGCAGCCTCCACCCATTGCGCGTTTCGCCCCCGCTGTTCCGCCACGCTTTTGGCCTGGGCCACCATATCATTGATGATTTTTTCAGACATCGTCCCATCAATTTCTTTACCGCCCGCCCCCACCGGATGAGCAGCGCCAATATTGGTTCCCGGTGCCATGGCCGCAACGTCCGCCGCCATGGTAATCATCACTCCGGCTGAGGCCGCCCTGGCCCCGCTGGGCGAAACATATACCACCACCGGCACCTTGCTGGCCAAAATATTCTGGACGATGAGGCGCATGGACTCCGCCAGGCCACCGGGTGTATCCAGTTCGATGATAATAACCGTCGCTGCCGTTTCTTCGGCGCTTTTGATGCCGGTTCTTATAAAATCGGCGGTCCCCGGACTGATGGCATCCGCCACCTTGATGATATAAACCTCGCTTTGCTCGGCCAATACGTTCGTCGCAATTAACCAAAAAAGAGCAATGGCACCGATGCAAAAAAGTTTAGTCTTCATAACGGTATTCCTTCATCAGCATTTTCATATCCTCCCACACCTCCCGCTTTTTGTCGGGATTGCGCAGAAGATAAGCGGGGTGATAGGTGGGCAGGACTTTAATTCCGTTATATTCGTGAAACCGTTTCCGGAGCCTTGAAATGGGCGTTTTCGTCCCCAGCAGCGTCTGGGCTGCAAACGTACCCAGGGCAACGATAAAATCAGGCTGTATAGCGGCTAACTGACGCTCCAGAAACGGAAAACAGGTATTTATTTCATCAGGCTCGGGGTTTCGGTTTCCGGGAGGGCGACACTTGATGACATTACAGATGTAAACCTGAGCCCGCTCAAGTTTGATGGCTTCGATGATACGGGATAGCAACTGACCGGCGGGGCCTACGAAAGGCAGACCCTGTTGATCTTCTTCAAAGCCGGGCCCCTCACCGACAAATACCAGTTTTGCTCCGGGATCTCCGGCCCCAAATACAATTTTATTCCGACCCCCGGCCAGGCGACAACGCTGACAATCACCCAGATCCGCTCTTATATCCTCTAAGGTATTTGCGAAATACTTCAGGCCTTGCCCCCACTTTTCAAGCTTTTCCAGAGATTGCGGCGTACAGTCAAAACCGCGATAGCCACTGGCGGCCAACCCCCGAAGACTTCTGTGAATTTCCTCGAGGGCTCCGTCAAATGCATGTTTATCGATCATCGGTGTTTAATCCCAGCCTCTCTAATCAGGATTGAGGGTACCATGCTATCAAGCTGACCATAGCCTTCTGTATTTTTATTTCCCCCAGCGTTTGACGTGTGCAAGGCTATTTGATTCAGATGCGGAGGGTGCTTGACAGCAAATATATTAAAGAGAAACTCCGGACATTCGAACCGCTTGAATACGGTTCACCACAAAATATCCATTCAAGCGAAATAAGTCAAGATTATAGCTGCTTGCCTGAACCCGGCGGTGGCGCAATAGAAGCTAACTCAAAAAGTCAGGGAGTTATCATTTAGAGGGGCAAACGGTCTTTTCTGCCGCAAGCTACTTTAGCAGGCCGGACCCGGATATATCACTAAACGGTGCCACCCATATCTCGACCAGGGTGTCCCACCGATTATCCGTGATGTTAATGACACACCATCGGTTTTCTTTTTGAAAAAGCAACAGGGTTCGCGGAGATTTAAAAGTACCGACAGCCTGCCAGTTGTCCTTGGCCATGTTGTTCTCAAAAAAATCGATCATGGAGCCTATTTCAACTTTGGATTTGAAGGCCAGAATACCGGCTGTAAATCCGGAGGTGTGGTAAACAAAAGAAGACTTTACATCCAGTTTTAGTTCACGGGGGATAAGGACGTCGCCGAAATCATAGTAAACGGGCGCGTTTTTGTCGTCTTTTTCTTTGGCATCCGAACCGTCTGTGGTCTTCGGCGTTGAAGAGCAGGCCGCCATCAACAGCAGCATCAGCATGAGCCCGAAGCAATAAACCGGAGTGCTGTATCGCATTTTTTTCATAATTATCCTCCTCCCTTTGGCAACGTGGCGCTTTCCTTTCCCCTACCACAAAATCGAATCCTCCGACAAACATATTTTTAAGATTCAAAATGATTAAAGGTCTCAAATCCTTCTTTCAGGCACAAATAATCTTTTTGGGCCTCTTCCATATCAGCTTCAATCATTTCGGCAATCATTTCCTCAAATGAAGTGCCTGGCTCCCATCCCAGTTTTTCCCGGGCTTTGCTGGCATCACCCAACAACTCGATCACTTCCGTGGGACGATAATAACCGGGATCGACGGCAATAATGACCTGCCCGGTTTCTTCCTCTAGGCCTTTTTCATTTGCGCCCTCACCTTCCCAGCGGATCGATATGTTGAGCTGTTTGGCCGCAATCTCGATGAGTTCTCTTACGGAATACTGGATTCCGGTGGCGATGACGTAATCCTCCGGTTCATCCTGCTGGAGCATCAACCACTGCATCTCCACATAATCCCGGGCATGGCCCCAGTCCCGGCGAGCGTTAAGATTACCGAGAAAAAGGGTATCTTGCAGTCCGATCTTGATGCGCGCCAGGGCGCGGGTGATCTTGCGGGTGACAAAGGTTTCACCCCGGACGGGGGACTCATGATTGAAAAGTATCCCGTTGCAGGCATACATGCCATAAGCCTCCCGATAATTGACCGTTATCCAGTAGGCAAAAAGTTTGGCCACGGCATAGGGTGAACGGGGATAAAACGGTGTGGTTTCTTTTTGGGGAATTTCCTGCACTTTTCCAAAAAGCTCGGATGTCGAGGCCTGATAAAAGCGGGTTTTTTCTTCCAGCTTTAATATTCGGATGGCCTCAAGAATTCTTAATGCTCCCAGTCCGTCAGCATTGGCCGTATACTCGGGTGTTTCAAAAGATACTTTAACATGGCTCTGGGCGGCCAGGTTATAAATCTCATCAGGTTGGATCTCCTGGATAATACGTATCAGGTTGGTAGAATCGGTAAGATCGCCATAGTGCATAAAAAAACGGACGTCCTGTTCGTGTGGATCGCGGTAAAGATGGTCCACCCGGGCGGTGTTGAAGGAAGAGGCCCGGCGCTTAATACCATGGACTTCGTAGTCTTTTTTCAACAAAAAATCTGCCAGATAGGCGCCATCCTGCCCGGTAATGCCTGTTATTAACGCTTTCTTCATAGTTCGCCTTTGAAATAGTCTATCGTTCGGTTCAGTCCTTCTTCCAGTTGGGTTTGGGGTTCCCAACCCAGGCGGTCCCTGGCCAGGGTGATATCAGGTTGACGTTGCATGGGATCGTCCTCAGGCAGCGGTCGAAAGATGATTTTGGATTTGGATCCCGTCAGGGCGATCACTTTTTCGGCAAGTTCCAGGATAGTGAATTCATTGGGATTGCCAATATTTACCGGTCCGGTGAAATCTTCCGCTACATTCATCATGCGTATCATCCCTTCAACCAGATCATCCACAAAACAAAAGGACCTGGTTTGGGAGCCGTCTCCAAAGACTGTAATGTCTTGTTGGTGCAAAGCCTGGAGAATAAAATTGCTGACGACACGGCCATCATTGGGATGCATCCGCGGCCCGTAGGTGTTAAAAATCCGAACCACCCGGATGTTTAGATTATGCTGCCGATGATAATCGAAAAATAGGGTTTCGGCGCAGCGTTTGCCCTCGTCATAGCAGGAGCGGATGCCGACACAATTGACATTTCCCCAGTAGCTTTCCGTCTGGGGATGTACGCTCGGATCGCCGTATACTTCCGATGTGGACGCCTGCAAAATCTTGGCCTTTAACCTTTTGGCAAGACCCAGCATGTTGATGGATCCGTGAACGTTGACCTTGGTGGTTTGCACGGGGTCATTCTGATAATGGACCGGAGAAGCGGGACAGGCCAGGTTATAGATTTCATCCACTTCCAGATAAATGGGAAAGGTTATATCATGTCGGATCAATTCGAAGTAAGGATTTCCCAGAAGGTGAATGATGTTGCGCTTGGTCCCGGTATAAAAATTGTCCGCACAAACAACGTCACATCCCTCAGCTAAAAGCCGTTCACAAAGAAAAGAGCCGAGAAATCCGGCTCCTCCGGTCACGAGTACGCGTTTTCGAAGATGCATATTTCTTCCTCAGGTTGATGGTAAATAACACATTTGGTTTATCAGAATTTATAGCATGAATCAGGTTTGGATATCAACAACCTTTCGATTTATCTATATATTTTTATGTTATACTGCTTTTAAAAAATAAGTTCCGAAATACGGAAGGGTGCTATAAGGGGTGGTACGAAAAAAACGTTCGAATATCGCAACGTTTTTTTGACAACCGCTATAATTCTTGCAGTTTAATGTTTATAAAATCAGAGGGGGATATTTTTGAAAAGTGCTCGGGTGGATGGTACGGGGTTAAATATCACGTTTGAGATCAGCGAAGCGGACTTGCGCGCCCGCCAGAGGTTTACCCGCCTAGCGGGCGGGTAAACCTCTGGAGCATTTAACTGAGG
>JBATKU010000121.1:0-8163 GCA_049669725.1 Desulfobacterales bacterium | reverse complement strand
TAAGAAAGGCAGGTTCTTTCAAAACCTGCCTTCACACCATTATTTTCTTTTAATATTGTTTATACGGCTTTTAAAAATTTCGGATCGCGCATGGTTTTCAGCACCTCGATGCTGCTTTTGTATCCCTTGTTGAGGCGACAAAGATCAATGGCCATTCCGGTAATTTGAGCCACGGCCTGGACAAAGTTGACATCTTCCAGGATAAATTCCCAGGGTTCCGATGTGTAAACACGCAAAGCCCCGATCACCCGACCGTGAACGTTGATCGGAACCGACAGGATGGAGGCGATGCCTTCTTTGATAGCTGCCGCTGGATACTGGATTCGGGGATCGTCGCCAACATCATAAATGGCCACCGGGCCCTCCTTAAAAGAGGCGGCTATTGAAGCTAGGGCACTGATCGGCCCCTTATCGAGATAATCCTGGCTCAGTCCGTAGGATCCGGCGATTTCAAGCTCATCGGTTTGACGGTTGATTAAAAACACCGTACAGCCTTTGACATCCAGAGCAGTTTTGACACCTTCCACCGTCATTAGCACAATTTCTTGGGGGTCCCTTGTGGCCGAAATGGCCGCCGCAATCCTGGTCAGCGTTTCATAATTAATAAGTTGCTTTTTCATGGGTTCCTCCTTTCTTTTTGATGTTCAACGGGTTCGTAATTAACGAAAAATGACACCAAACGAACTTCGGGAACTCCGATACCGGTCTGTTTTTCTCCGAACAGAAATGGATGGACACACTAAAGGCTTATTCAACATTCGTGCAACAGTGATGACAACAGAAGGTGCGGTTGAACTCAGATCCGCAATCGCAGAGATACGTGGGAAGAATCCGTTTCAGATGTGAAATCAGATTTCATTCGAGAAGATTATTTGACCCCAATTTAGAATAATCCTTTGGTTTTGTCAAGAAGTGGTTTTGTATCCTTAGGGCTTGGAGACTATGAAGCTTGGAAGTTAGGAGGCTAAATGTTCTGGGGCCCTTCGGCTTCCCGACCTCCCAGCCATCTAAGGTAACGATCCTCAGGCTTTATGAAACACAATAAATGACGAATGACAAATCTCACTCAATACTGGTTCAGAAATGCCATCAAGGCGATATTAAAGGCATCGGCCTGCTCGATATTGGACAGGTGCCTGGCCGATGGCAGGATAATCAGCTTTGAACCTGAAATACGCAATTGCATGGCTTCAGAGGCCGCTACCGGGGTACCGGGGTCCTCTTCTCCCACCATGATCAGAGTGGGCAGCTTGATCTCTGAAAGCCGGTCAAGGTAATTCAGCCTGCGAATGGCTTCACAGCAGCCGACATAGCCTGCCACCGGAGTGGCCAGGATCTGGCCACGGATCATTTCGACTGCGGGAGGATTCAGCTGCAGATACTCGGGTCGAAACCAGCGCTCCAGGGTCTCGTCCACCTGGTCCGCCATCCCTGTTTGACCTGCTGCATCGATGCGCTGCTGCCAGATGGGCTGGGTTTCTTCCGGCATGATGGCCGCCGTGTCGCACAGGGCCAAACTTTTTAACCGGTCGCTGTAATCCAGGGCCAGGCATTGACCGATCATGCCGCCCATGGAAAGCCCCACAAAGTGCACCGTTTCGATGTTCAGCGCATCCAGCAGGCCTACGGCATCAGCAGTCAGCTGCTCAAGGGAATAGGCCCCTTCCGGCGCATCGCTGTCACCGTGGCCACGGGTATCAAAGCGCAACACCTGGAAAGCGGATTCCAGCACCGCCATCTGTGGCTGCCACATCACCAGGCTGCAGGCCAAAGAATGGCTGAGCATCACCACCGGCGCACCTTTTTTGCCCGCAAACTCGTAATTAATATCAATTCCTTTGGTATCAATCTTCATACTTTGCCCTCCTTTCTTGAATGAAGGATATAATCCCTTTTTAAATATACGGTCAACACCAATTTCGCCAAATGAATTTTTCTTGACAAAATCACCATATAATGTAAATTGAATATTAAAAATTCAATCTGCATGGTTTTATCTTATCATGATCCCTCGTAAGCTTGAAAAAAAATTAAAGCGGACAGCCAAACAATATCCTGTCATAACACTCACCGGCCCAAGGCAGTCAGGAAAAACAACGCTAGTCCGTTCCGTATTTCCCGGATACGACTATGTTTCCCTGGAAGATCCCGAGCAGCGAACCTTAGCCCTGGAAGACCCCCGAGGCTTTCTGGAGCAATTTGGAGGAAACGTCATTCTGGATGAAGTGCAACGCGCCCCTGATTTGTTCTCTTATATTCAGACCACGGTCGATGGCACTGACCGCTCCGGACAGTTTATCCTGACCGGGTCCCAAAATTTTTTATTACTTAAAAAAATCAGCCAATCATTGGCGGGAAGATGCGCAATATTGCATTTGCTTCCCTTTTCACTGACAGAACTGATGGGATGGCCGGATGTATCTTTAGACGAATTCGGGAAGAAAATACCTCAAAAACGAAAATTGCCCTTAATAGATGTTTTACAATGTTTGTTTACCGGATTTTACCCCCGGATTCATGACAAAAAACTTGTCCCCCAGGAATGGTTGAAAAATTATTCCCAAACTTACCTGGAACGCGATGTAAGAGAAATTGTCAACGTGGGGGATTTAGAGGTATTTCATCGTTTTATGGGATTATGTGCCGGCCGCTCAGGACAATTGCTTAATTTAAGCTCATTAGCAGCTGACTGCGGCATTACGCACACAACCGCAAGGAGATGGGTGTCCATCCTGGTAACGAGTTTCATCATAACGTTGCTGCCCCCTCACCATAGAAATTTCAATAAACGCCTTGTTAAAGCTTCAAAACTATATTTTCTCGATACCGGACTTCTTTGTTATCTGCTGCGCATCCGAAAGCCCGAAGAATTAATAGTGCATTCTTCACGTGGAGCCATCTTTGAAAGCTTTGTCATTTCAGAATTATGTAAGAAAGCAATTCATTCGGGTCTGGAGTCCGATATATATTTCTGGCGGGATTCAGCCGGTCATGAGGTCGATGTTATCATCGATCGAGGTCTAGAATTGATCCCCCTTGAAATAAAATCGGGTAAAACGCTTGCTAAAGATTTCTTCAAAGGGCTGCGTTACTGGCAGGATTTATCCGGAATTAAAGATGGACCTTCAGCATTGATATATGCCGGCGATCGATCACTGCGACAAAAAGGTACAAGCATTTATTCCTGGTGGAATTTTTAATATGAACCCAGCAACTCAAGGGCCACCCGGCAATGGGTTTCCACCCCCAGCAGCAGAATATCTTCATTGAACATAAACTTGGGGTTGTGGACCGGGGCATAGCCTTCACGCCCTGCCCCGAGGGCAAAAAAACAACCCTTGGATCGCTGTAAAAAATACGACATGTCTTCGCCGCCCATGGTCTGCTCGGGCACGACAACCTTTTCCAGCCCAACCACTTCGGCCGCGCAGCGACGCACGACCTCGGATATGTCGTCATCATTAACGGTGGGGGGATATCCTTTGGAAAATTTCAACTCATAATCAGCCCCCATGGATTCACAGACTCCGCGAATAACTTTCTCAAGGCGCTGCTCCCAGGAATCCCAGATATCCAGATTAAACGTTCGGGTGGTCCCGCACATTTCGGCTTCCCCGGGAATTATATTGAACGTAGTGCCGGCATGAAAGCTGCCGACGGTTACCACAGTGGCCTCCAGTGGGTGCATGTGCCGACTGGAGATTCGCTGCAGGGCGTTGACCACTTGGGTGCCCACCTCGAGGGCATCAATACACATGTGCGCATCATGCCCGCAGGCATGCATCACCCCATCATGGGTGGAGGCAAACTCCAAACCGGTTTCTTCCGTGAGCAAAAGGGCATCCATATCCGCACGGATCATCAGGGTCGGCCCGGATTTCCCGGTTTCCAGCAGCCCTACCACCCCAAACTGTGCAATTCCGGTCTGAACCTCCAGCCCTTCCCGGCTTAAGTAGTTGGCCACATAGGCGGAGGTTTTTTCTTCGGTATAGCCTATTTCCGGAATGCGATGCAATTCGCGACGCGTATTGATGATCAAATCTTTGTGATCGCTGACCAGTTTATGAATATCCACCATAGTTCTACCTCGCAGGTTTTATAGAGTTAAGTTATAGCGATAACGTGATTATTTTTTGAATTCGGAATGGGGAACGCGGAATGTGGACCAGTATCCAGTATCCAGCATCCAGCATCCAGCATCCAGCAACCTTCTATGCCATTTTCCCGCTGGGGTATCAATGAAAAAAAAGAAATTGACCGTTCTTAAGAAAATGCTTGACAACCTATCCGGCAGGCAATAGTGTTTTATGGGCATATACTCATAACCAGAACTGCTATATCCAATATATAAATCATATCAAATAGTTATTGTATAGGTAAAAATGGAGAATGAGCAATCACAGCAGAGGCAGATGGGGTATGTTTTTGTCTGTATCGACAATTATTCAACTAATCAACCAATTGACAATTGGTCCGGTATCGCCCAATATGGTAATTGTCGAAAGAGGCGCCAGGCCCTTGCAGACGATTGGGTTAGGGTTTCCATAAGGATTGACGAGCATGCCGGTTCAGATGAAACGCATCCAGACGGATATTGATACCATCAACGGGTTTAATTCCACCCCCGGAAATGGTATTACCCGGTTAACCTTTTCCCAGGAATATCAGGTTAAAATGATAAGCGGTGCCGGGCACGACACCGCGCTGGTGGCCGGCCTGACGGAGGCCGGCATGATTTTTGTCCCCAGCCGGGACGGACGCAGTCATTGCCCCCAGGAGTATACCCGAATGGAGGACATTGTCCTGGGATGCCAAATTTTATTGGACACCGTCGTTGAACTTTCTGCCTGAATCAGGCAGGAGTATCGCAAATTTTTTTCTGTTTCAAGGAGAGATAAATGAACACAACCCGTGACTGGGAGCAGCCGATTCGAAGAATGGAACGCTTGATGAGACTTAAGTCTTTTCCGGTGGCCTTCAAACTTTTTGAAGACCAAAAAGCACTTTCCGAAATTCCCTTCATTCGCCGGGTGAAAAACAAATCCACCCTCTGTCAAATGATTAATCTCGTGAGGAATTTCGACTGGACGGTGGGGGCTGATCTCAATGATTTTATGTCAGTGGTGTGCTCATCCATCATCGGACTTTCTGATACACCGGACTATATGAAAGATGGTACGTTTCGCAGTATTGTTTGGACTCAAAGCAGGGCGGACGCTAAAAAATACGAAGCCGCCATTCCCCGCCTGCCGATCGGCAAATACGAAGCCGTCGCTCTGGCTCCCCTGGCATATAACCCCTTTGATCCGGACATCGTGCTGATTTATGCCAATCCGGCCCAAATGATACTTTTGATAAATGCCTTACAATTTGAAGACTATGAGGTCATGCAGTTTTTTTGCGTCGGAGAAAGTTCCTGTTCCGATGTCATTGCCCGGTGCTACTTGGACGGCAAGCCATCGTTGAGCATTCCCTGCTATGGCGAACGCCGCTACGGGCATGCCCAGGATGATGAACTGGTCATGGCCATCCCGGCGGCCATGTTGGACAAAGCCCTGCGTGGTCTGGAGGCCCTCTACAGACGCGGCATACGGTATCCCATTAGCTACGCCGGAGTGGAGATGGATGTGAACCCGGCTTTTCCGGCGGCCTACGGTATGGAAGACATTATAAAGATGCTCAGAGGTAATGATGAAATACTGTTGCTCGGGGTGACGGGCAGTATTGCGACCGGCAAAAGCACCGTCGCCGAAATGCTGGAAAAGCTGGGAGCACACACGATTGATTTCGATATATTGAGCAGGGTGGTCGTCGAGCCCGGCAAACCTGCCTGGGAGGATATTGTTACCTATTTTGGAAAGCAGGTTCTACACGAAGATCAAACCCTCGATCGTGAAAAGTTGCGCGAAATTGTTTTCAAGGACCTGGAAGAAAAAAAGAAGTTGGAAAGCTTTTTACACCCCAGAATCAGTGAAGAATTCATAAAAATGGTTGATGACTATACCCGCAAGGATCCCAAAGCCATAATCCAGGCTGTTGTGCCCCTGCTGATCGAAACCAACATGCAGGCTTTTTTTCATAATATCTTGATGGTCTATGCCACCGAAGATGAGCAAAAAAAGCGCCTGATGGCACGCGACGGCTGCTCTGAAGAAATGGCCATGAACATGATCCGGTCCCAGTTCTCCGTTGAGGAGAAAAAGGGCTACTGTGATTTGATCATCGATAATTCCGGAACAGAGAAGGAAACCGGCAAGCAGGTGGAAAAACTCTGGGAGAAATTGAAAAAGCTTCGGCAGGAACGCAAAGGCAGTCGTGTGTAGGCAGTTGCATACAATGCTAATTTAACTGACTATATCATATCCGGAGTTATATTTATCTATGTAGGAGCAATAGCATGACCATACGTTTTCTGAGAAACAAAGTAGTGGAGGTTAGTCCGCAAGCCGACGGCAATATCGCCGTGTCGTGGCGCCTAACGGATGATCTTTTGAAAGCAGAAGTTAATATAACCGTTCAGCCCCCGGATCTTGAGATCGTCGAAGCAACAGCCGAGCTGAATCGGCTGATGCCGCAGGCCTGGCCGAACGCAGCTGAGCTAATTAAAAAAGTGGAGGGCGTCAGAGTCGGCGGCGGCCTGCGCAAGATCGCCCAGGGTTTGCTTGGCGGGCCGAACGGATGCCCCGTGCTGGTAAATGCAGTCCTTGAATCTGCCAATGCCATTATCTTGCATTTTACCAGGTCGGTACTCCAGGCTTTAGAAAGCCTTGAAGGTGATGAAATGCTCGCCGACTTAAAGGAGATGGTTAAAAATAATCCCCGGCTGGTTCGCAGTTGCGTGGCCTTCCAGGACGACAGTCCCATCATGCAAGGACTGGATTCGGAAGACAGATGATTTCGATTTCAGATTTGGGATTTCGGATTTAAAAACAAAATAAATATTTGAAGAATCAAGCAATTAGGGAAAATACATGATTACATTCAACCGCAGCCAGGTAATCGAAGCAGAATTTCCGGATAAAAAAACCGTCCGTTTCAATGCTATCCAGCAGGATCATATCTACAGCATGGAAATCAACATGGATGTGAGCATCGCCAATGGGCAGATTATAGCGATCGCAGGACTGATGAAACGCTACACCAATTTTGTCTGCCCCCGGGCACTGCCGATTCTGCAAACCGCTGTCGGCATATCCCTGCGGGAGGAAGGTTGGGATCGTCGGGTGATGAAGGAAATCGGACGTCTGGGCTGTGAGCACTTTGCCGAGATCATTATCGAGTGCGGCCGATGTTTTGACTCCGCGCAACTTGCAGCAGCCATGTGGGACGCTCAGACTGCAGATCCCGCATTGGACCAGGAACAGTATATGCAAACATGGATAGACGAACATCCGGGGTATTATGAATAAAGGAATGGATTCTTATTTTAAAATTTTTATGGCAAGATATTATTGAGAATAAATAAATGAAAATCGATTTACATATTCACACCGCACCTCTTTCGGCCTGCAGCTATACGGACCCCCAGGACCTTATTCAGGAAGCCCGGCGTTTGGAGCTGGACGGGATATGCCTTACCGAGCATCAGGTTGTCTGGGATCGTTCTGAAGTCGACAGGTTGGCCGCGCAGGCGGGCATCCCGATATTTCGGGGAAACGAATTCACCACCAATCAGGGTGATATTCTGGTTTTCGGGTTTTACGAAGATATCAAAGAACTGCTGATGATCCAAGAGTTGCGGGATAAAGTGACTAAAGCCGGCGGCTATATGATAGCCGCCCATCCGTTTCGCGGGTTTAAAACATTTGGCATCGGTCAATTGCAGATGACGGTGGAGCAGGCCAGCAAGCGCAAAATGCTTGAATTCGTCGATGCCGTTGAGATTGGCAACGGCAAGTTGTCTCCCGACGAAAATGAAATGGCCCGCAAGGTCGCTGAAAAATTGGACCTGCCGGGAACCGGCGGCAGTGATGCCCACCGGATCGATGAAATCGCCACCTGGGTGACAGTCTTTGAGAAAGACATTGAGGATGAAAATGAGCTGTTGCAGGAACTGCATGCCGGACGGTTCAAAGCGCTCCAAGGAGCCAGAGGCTCCTGATTGCGGATTTAAGAGGAATTTGAAGAATCAGAGCGCATCGTCACGGATCGATTCAGTCTTTT
>JBATKU010000120.1:0-1966 GCA_049669725.1 Desulfobacterales bacterium | reverse complement strand
GTGGTCACCGTCAACGTCCGGCAGCCCCTGAGCAAGCGCTTTTACGTCCTGGGTGAGGTTCGGCGAACCGGCGAATATCCCCTGGTCAAGCACCTGACGGTGCTGCAGGCATTTGCCCTGGCCGGCGGGTTCACCGAATGGGCTTCCAAAAAAGAAATTATCCTCCTGCGCCAGGAAGACGGCAAGGAAAAGATCTACCGTATCAACTACAAAGAAATAGCAAAAGGCAAAGACCTCAACCAGAACCTGAAACTCAAAACCGATGATACAATAATTGTCCCCTGATAATTTGAACCACAGAGGCACAGAGAACACAGAGAGGATAGATTTTTATCTCTTGCCGGGAGATACCGGCCAGAGAAAAACACCTCTCGCTTTGTAGGAAGTGATTTATTCCTTGGCTTTTATTTACTATTTTGACATTTTAGCCAGGTACAGACTTGTCCAAAAACGAATTTATAATGAGTCATAAAACGAGTAATTGAAAAAAATCCTCCTTATATGTAGGGTGGTCGTTAATTTCCCCAAACAAACGATTACCCGCAACAAGGAGGATGCCCTATGGTACGAAATGCAAGCCTGTTCAGTCAACTGCTTAATTTGATAAATCGTCAACGCTTTTATGAGTTGGTTTTCAGACATCGTTCCGAACGCTATGCTAAAAGATTCAGTTCCTGGGACCATTTTGTGGCCATGTTGTTTTGTCAATTGGCCCAGGCCAAAAGCCTTCGGGAAATCTGTGGCGGCTTAGCCTGCTGCCTGGGCAAGTTGCGGCATCTGGCGATGAGAGGTGCGCCGAACAAGTCCACCCTGTCATATGCCAATGCACACCGACCCTGGCAAATGTTTGAGGATCTGTTCTACGAAACCCTTAATGTTTGCAGACAGGCAGCGCCGGCGAAAAAATTTCGGTTTAAAAATAAGCTGTTATCGATGGACAGTACCACCATATCTCTGTGTTTAGCGATGTTTCCATGGGCCAAATTTCGTCGCACCAAAGGGGCGATCAAATTACACCTGCTACTGGACCATGACGGCTATCTGCCCACATACGCTTATATTGACAACGCCAAAAGGCATGATGTCACCATAGCCCGCCAGGTGCCACTATCTGCTGGTTCCATTATCGCTATGGATCGTGCTTACAATGATTATAAACTGTATGCTCAGTGGACCGAAAACGGTATTTATTTTGTCACCCGTTTGAAAGACAACGCCGACTATATGCTCCAAGAGGTGCGGGAGGTACCTCAAAATCGAAATATTCTCGCCGACGAGTTGATCATGTTTGACGGATATTATTCCAAGAAGAACTATCCTTATCCTCTGCGTCGGATCGTTGTCTGGGATGATGAAAATGAGTGCGATATCGTTTTGCTCACCAACCATCTTGAATTTGGTGCTACCACTATAGCCGCCATCTACAAGGATCGCTGGCAGATTGAGATATTTTTCAAAGCACTCAAGCAAAATTTAAAAGTCAAAACCTTTGTAGGCACCAGTGAAAACGCGCTTTACATCCAAATTTGGACAGCATTGATTGCAATGCTGTTGATAAAGTTCCTTAAGTTCAAGGCCAGCTTCGGTTGGTCGTTGTCGAATCTGGTGGCCTTTTTAAGATGGAATCTGTTTACTTACCGTAACTTATGGGAATGGATCGACAAGCCATTCGAAACTAAACCGGTGGTGCCCAAGTCTGTCCAATACCCATTGCCGCTAGTTGGTTTTGGACAGCATCCGCTTTAAATGACATAACCTGATTATGAAATCGGCGTTTTCGTATTGATAACTGCCTGTTATTATTAACAGCGTTATCCGATTTTTAATTTATCTTGGACAGCACTGGTTTGCGATAATTCTTAGTATACACAAAAAGGCTGCTTAGGAAACCCTGCATAGTATCTATATACCTAAACTATTGGCACCACTTAAAATACTGTGATATACGAATG
The DNA here is from genome assembly GCA_049669725.1 of Desulfobacterales bacterium. GTDB lineage: Bacteria > Desulfobacterota > Desulfobacteria > Desulfobacterales > JAFDCJ01 > JAFDCJ01. The sequence continues at coordinate 14 of JBATKU010000120.1, read as the reverse complement.
CTATCCACAAAAGT
>JBATKU010000119.1:0-1734 GCA_049669725.1 Desulfobacterales bacterium | reverse complement strand
ACCGTCATCCTTCGAGGAAGTCCCCTTACCTTGTTTCCATAAGCAAATGCTCATGTCACCAAAAAACGACGGTAAACTCATATGTCGACTCAACTCTCAAAAGTGTCAACTGGCTTTTATAATCATTATTCCACCACCCAGACCGTGCAGTTGCGCGCATGATTGACAATCTTGCTGGAAACACTGCCAAAGAGGAACTCTTCACTCCGTGAAATCCCCTGTCTGCCAACCACAATGGTGCTATATTCCGTCTCGTCCCGCTCTGCTAAAATACACTCCGCCATGGAAGGACAGTAACGAAGGGTGGAACGTACCGATACATCACCCGGGTCAAAGTCTTCACGTATCAACATTTGACGATAGTTCTCCAACATGACATCGACTTTCAGCTTATACTTGCTGAGCCATTTCTCTTTTTCAGCAGATGTGGGAAAGTAATCCTCTTCCGGTTGGCTAATGACATGCAGGATTAAGACTTTAAAATCCTTCATCCCTGTCAAAAGCTGACTCACATAGGAAACTGCCCGGCGGGCGTTTTCTGACTCGTCCACGGCAATCAGGATGTTCTTGTTATAAATTTTGTTCCTATCGATCATGCCTTGGCCTCCTTAATCTAAAGTTTTCTTGGGGTAAATATTTGTGGAAACATTCAGGTCAACGTTTTGAATTCTCTCAAATCATCCAGCAATTGTGTTGTGTTCTCATAAAACCAATTGGCACCTTTAGAAAAATGCATTAACACCCGGTTGAGGGATTCGGGTATGTAAGGGTAAATCTTTTTGAGATTGGCAACGCGGTTGTTAAACACGATATTCAAATCTTCTTCCCGTAGCCCATCCAGAGCAGGATGATCCTGTTTCTTTAGATCCAGAAGCAGCACATCTCCCATGCCCACCAAAAATACCAAAACATTACCCAGACCAAAAAGATCGTAACCGTATATGTTTTCCCGATGGCGATAGTTAAAATCAAAATCAATCCAGCGATATCGCCCGCTATCACGGTCGATCAATATATGGTCGCGCCGAATATCGCCGTGTTTTTCAGCATGTTGGTGGAGAAAGCGGATCGCCTCGATACATTCCATAAAATTACGTAGAATGCCGGGGAAAAGATTGTAAAAATAGGCGCGGTGATCCATCTGTAAACTTCCAATATAAGCATGGATAGATTTCCCATATATATAATCAAGCACGCGAACAATATTACCCTTTTTATCCTCAATTGAATATCCATGCATGAAGTTCCTATGACCGTCAATAACATCCAATATACGGGCCTCCTTTTTGGGGCTGCGAAAACACTCGAATTCGATTCCCCCGATCCGGGTTTTAAACGTTTCATAAAAGACAAGCTTGATGATTTTCAGGCTACCGGTTTTAAGATCGATGGCACGTTTTACCCAAAATTTAACTTCATCATCCAGCCCAAAACGTCCCTCCTTGGCATTATGACGAATAAGATAAGGTTTGCTGTTTAAAACGACGACATCGTTATATTCTATTTTAAAAAAGTTCGTAGTGTCCGTATGAATTCTTAAAGGATGGTAGCTCTGGGATGGGGCAAGCCATCGGGAAGCCATTTGCCGGAGGACCTTTTGAGATAGGATTGCTGTCATTTTATCCTGTTTCTGTATGGAATGGTGAATAATATAGCAGCTCCAGAGATGTTTCCTGAAACAACACCTGATGATTTGGTCAATTGTTGACCGGATTGCTCCTGGCAAGCCCGGTC
>JBATKU010000118.1:0-2439 GCA_049669725.1 Desulfobacterales bacterium | reverse complement strand
CAAGGCCTTGCGGTAGACGACTACAGCTGCGGCCTTGATGCCTGGTTTATTGTTGTCAAGTATTTTTTATAGAATATTTTTTAAAAATCATTGAGTCTAGTGAAAGCCACCATCCCGATCCTGGTATTTGAGAGTCTCAACAGAGCTCTGATCTTGCTTCATTGGGGATAAGGTAGCGGACGGGGAGTTATTTAGCTTGGATAGAAGATCGATATCATCGTCTTAATGGCATCAATGATAATCCCCCCGTCCTTTCACCTAAGCTGCTAATTTAAAATCATGTTTTCTGTTATAGTTTTCTTCATACTGGGCATTATCGCGGGCAAGCGCGAATATTATTCGCAAAAGCTTCCTGGATACTGCAATCAATGCCTTTATTTTGGGTGTACCATTATTAAGCATCTTCTGGTACCTGGCATGCATAATTCCATGGGACTTGACCGCATTAATAGCAGCAAAAAACAAAAGCTTTCTCATCAATGCCCGGCCTCGTTTAGAAATATGATGCTTCCCTTTATACATTCCGGAGCTGACTTCAAACAGATCAAACCCTGCAAGTTTCATTACCTCAGATATTGTCTTAAATTTTTTGAAATCACCAACTTCACCTATCAGGCCGGCAACCGTTATATTCCCAATTCCTTTAACAGACAATATACTGTGACTGTAAGGAATCTGGTCCAGATATGCAATCATCTGTTCTTCCAGGCTTTTAATGTATCTGTTTTCAGTCTCTATATTAGAAACAAGATGACTTGTTTCCAGAAGGATACTCTCTTTGCCTTCTGTAATCCCAACAGATTCTTCTGCGGCATTATAAAGTTTTTCAGCTCGATCTATGCCAAACTTCCCACGGCTGATTTTTCTTACAATATTACAAAGCGATTCAATACCAATGGATACAATACGTTCAGGACCAGGATAATTTTTAATCAGATACATTCCCGTTTTTGTAGATGGTTTAATAATATCGCCAAGTTCTGGAAATATGACAAAAACAAGATCTTGAAGCTGATTGTTCATGGCTGTTCGGCGCTCCATCGCCCGTTCTCTTGCATGGGTAAGCCTGCGCAACTGAGCGGCAGCACCTTCAGGAACAACAACTGTCAGAGAATGACCCAGCGAAATCACATCTGCAATCACACGAGGATCCTTTTTGTCTGTTTTGTTAGGAGTATTACCTGTCAATTCTTTGACCCTTGTCGTGTGCATTGGATTTACCTGAACCAGTTTGGCCGGTTTCTTTCTCAAATAATTCGCTATGGGTTCAGCATATGGCCCCGTAGATTCAAATCCGATGACAACCTCATCAAGCATGTGTTTTTCTTTAAACCTGCAAAGCTTTTCCCAAAATTTACTAAAGCTTTGACCGGTGTTATGGAACGGAAATGGTTTAATATCTTGATTTTTAGGGGTTCTGAAATAACCATAATGAACCTTTTTGCCGATATCCAAAGCAACAACAAGCGTTTTTTCGTTGATCGTTTTAATTTTTTCAGGTTTAATAGATTTCATGGCTATGCTCCTTTTCTGATTCTGGATTACCAACCAACTTACTGTAACCGGGATCAAAATGAGTATAGCCTTTTTAATTCCAACACAAGGCTTACTATAATATAGCAAGCTTGGATCTGCGGTATCCTCAACTTTTGCAACGTTAGGATTCACAAATTATACCGGTTTTTCAATGACGTTGTATATAATGTCCCCCAGAAAATGTAGTTCCATATCAAGGCCGTAGTGATGAAGAATATCTTCTATTCCGCCATGACAGTTATGGCAAGGGGCGATGACAACCTTTGCACCCTTGCGCTTTGTCTCAGATAACTGCTCTGCCTTGATCCTGTTCCCTGTAATGCGTGCCATTTTGTGTGGAGGACCGGTATTTACTACACCGCCTCCTGCACAACAACAATAATTGTGTTCCCGATTGGGATGCATCTCGATAAACTCTTCACAAATCGCATTAACCACATAACGTGCCTTTTCATGAAGGCCGCTTCCCCGGACAATATTGCAGGGATCCTGAAAGGTGACCGGCTTATCATACTTTTTAGCGACTTTTATCTTTCCTTGTTTTAACAATTCGTAATAAAATTCCACGGCATGTGTAACCGGTATTGGCGGCATCTTCCATGCCAGCCATCGGTTTCCCATATCATATACGGATCGGAATGCGTGTCCGCACTCTCCCATTACAATCCGTTTGACCTTGAGCCGCATGGCCATTTCAAAATGTGCCTTTTTTAGCCGGCCCATCATTTCGTAGTCCCCGGTAAACATACATTGATCGCTGTTGTCCCATCCGGGTGTTGCCGGCATTGTAAAATCAACTCCGGCGGCATTCATGATAACTGCAGCCTGATATATCAGCTGTGCTCGAAATTTCGGTTCAGGAGCAATGACCGAGTAAAGAAATTCAGCCCCTTCCTTTTCCAT
>JBATKU010000117.1:0-2368 GCA_049669725.1 Desulfobacterales bacterium | reverse complement strand
GTTCTTGATTGTAGATGCCCTTTATTTTCAATAGATCATCGTCGTGCGTGTGAAAGGTCTCCGTGGTGTGCCGGTAAAAAATATAAAAAATAGTACTTTGAATTTTTTTATTTGTATTAGATTTGAGCAAAAGATTTGGAATTAAACGCAATTACACTTCTTCTTGTATGTTTACAAATACACACATGTTACTGTACAGTAACTAAAACAATTAAGCGTTCTTCCGCCACATTAGCGGAACTCACTATTCATGACGGATAAGAGGTAAAAACTGCCTTTCCTTACAAGTGGCCTGCACAATTGTTTTTATTGTACAGGATTTTTCATTACGTCTTTATATTTCCCTCTCTATAAAGTAGTTGCATTTTTGTGACCACCACCTTCCGTTAATCGTATATTTGCGACTCACCTTAGCATGGTTTCACCTATTCATTACACACTTAATGCTTTGCTATTATTTGTGTTATAGTTATTTCAGGTGTTCCGGCACACATCTTGTTTCCGTCCTTACGTTTTTAACTTCACCCGTAAGGATCGTAGATGCCGGCAGCACATGTTCGCCAGAAGAAAAATCGTTCGCGACGGCCGAATATCCCGTTCAAGAAACCGCGAATTGCCAGAGAGTGTAAACCACCAGGAAAGTTCTATCGCCCTCGTGACCATGAGGCCTCACCATTCTTTAAAGTAGTACGTGACCACTTTGAGGAGTTTGAGCGGGTATATCCTGAAAAATTTCAGGCGAAATATGGGTTCTGGCGGCCGATTATCCGTACCTCAATAGATAAATTCTTGAAGTGCGGTGATCTGAAAGAAGGATTTGCCCGTGTTCGCTGCCCTGATTGCCACACGGAATTTTTCGTCGCATTCTCATGCCGCCAGCGAGCGTGTTGTCCCTCATGTAACCAGAAGAGAGCATTGCTTCTTGCACACCGCTTAAATAGTGAAGTGTTCGCACCAGTGCCGCATCGTCAGTGGGTGTTTACTATTCCCAAACGTCTACGGATTTTCTTCCGTTTTGATCGCAGTTTATTGGGAAAGTTTTGTCGTGCGGCATGGGAAACAGTACGTGATCTGTATGCACTTGAAGTTGACGGCACTTGCGGAATACCTGCAATGATTGGAGCGATACAAACGTTTGGTGATCTTATTAATTTTCACAGTCACGTTCACGCTGTCGTAACAGAAGGGGTTTTTACAGATTCCGGTCACACTTCGGCCAGGCTCAGTGCATGTTTCGTACATATCCCCGAAACCTGGAAACACCGTGCGATTGAGATCTGGCAGGACAAGATATTCGAGCTGCTACTCAATGAAAAGAAGATTGATCAGGAAACGGTAGCGGGTATGCGTACCTGGAGACATTCCGGATTCAGTGTCGACAATTCGGTACGCATTGAGGCCAATGATCATGCTGCAATTCAACGGTTAGTGGAATACATCGCAAGATGTCCGTTTTCACTTGCCAGGATCATCAGTCTGACTGACGATGGTAAGATTCTGTATCGAGCATCTGCCCCTAATTGTATCCCATTTCCCAAAACTGGTGATAATGAGCTGGTTGCCGGTAACCCCAGGAATTTTGAGATTTATGAGCCACTGGATTTTATTGCTGCGGTAACTCAACATATTCCTGATAAAGGTGAGCACCAGATTCGCAATTATGGCTGGTACTCAAATAAAAACAGGGGTTTGCGAAAAAAAGCTGAAGCAGCTACAGTGCCGCCGCCGGATATGGCTGATCAAGATTGGCAAAAACTCGAACCTGAATCAACATATATTAAAAAATGCCGCATGACTTGGGCCGCACTGATTAAGGCAGTTTACGAAGTAGATCCATTAAAGTGTCCTAAATGTGGCGGGGCAATGAAGATCATATCATTTATTGAAGATGAAGCCATAATCAAAAAGATATTGAAACATTGTGGCAAATGGAAAGAGTCCATACCAAGACCACCTCCGCAAATAATTGCCGCACCAGCCTTAGTAGCTGAAGAAGTTACTTTGGATTATGATTTCTTCGAACAGAGCTGCATTTAAAGTGTGTTTTAAAAATTTGCTTCAATAGCCACCGGGTGTTTTTTGTCTTAACCGGATAATTGTGTTCGTTTTCAGCCAATTTGATACTGCAATTCCAAAAGATGGTTGCTAATTTTCCCAAAAATTTCATCAGTATAGTTGTATCAGCCCAATGCAAGCACTATTTTAAACTCGTAAGTTAAAAAGATCAAATTGCCTATCAGCTATGCGGTTACACGACCTTTACCATGTGTGTATAGTACTCCGTTCCCAGAACTTTATGGTTATAACGTTGATGGGTGCCTGAGATTATTTTAATATTTTCGGGTTATGATGCTCATCGGTGTGACTG
>JBATKU010000116.1:0-2078 GCA_049669725.1 Desulfobacterales bacterium | reverse complement strand
CGTGGACTCCATCCCCACCTCGGCCAACAAGGAGGATCATGTCTCCATGGGTACCATCGCAGCCCGTCAGTGCAGGGAAATAATTAAGAATACGGAAAATGTGATTGCCATTGAGCTATTATGTGGCGCCCAGGCCCTGGATCTTTTTACCAATCTCAAGCCCGGTGAAGGCACCCTGAAAGCCTACCAGGTTATTCGCAAGACGATCGCACCCCTGGAAAAAGACCGCATTTTATCCAATGATATCGAAGCCATGAAAGACCTGATACGCAGTGGGAAGATTCTGACAGCGGTGGAAAAAAGGGTTGGAGTACTAAATTAAGTAGAATTTGCTGGTTCGTTCTGTAACCGGCTAAAATAATACAATTTATCGAATTAGCTAATTTTAGAGATTCCAAATATCAAGCACCAAATATCAAACAAATTCCAAGGCCCAAATTCAAAATCCCAAACAACTGATCCGCCAGCAAATAAACAGATGAACATCTCCGCGAACTAAAGTTATCCAAGTGATATGGTAGCACCCAGGTTAATTTTTTGGTCATTGGATATTGATATTTGTGGTTTATTTGTAATTTGGTGCTTGGGGTTTGGGATTTTAATATTATTTATACCTTCCGATCCAACTTGCATAGGATTTTCCCTTACCCTGCCCTATAAATTCATCATTCCTTGACACTGCATACCCGGTTCCCTATACTCAAAGCTTTCTATGGAGGCTGTCAAAAAAACCTACCGTATTTCGGATCTTATTTTTGAAAAGCGGTATAATATTCAATCAGGCAAAAGCTCTCCTTAAAAGGCAGGCTGATACGATGGCGTTTGCAGGACGAATTCTTGAAATTGATTTAAGTGCGGGAAAGTGGAAATTTCAACCCTATCCAGATGATCTCATATGGAAGTATCTCAGTGGCCGTGGTTTCAACGTCCAATATCTTTACAAGAATACGTCCTCTGATGCAGACCCGATGGGACCTGAAAACATACTTCTGTTTTCCTGCGGATTACTCACCGGCACTGCTGCTCCGGCCTCGTCCAGGCTTCACATCAATGCCCGCTCACCCCTGACCGGGCTTCTGGGAAGTTCCAATGTCGGCGGCAATTTCGGGGCCCGACTCCGATCCTGCGGCATTCAAAGCCTGATCATCCGCGGGAAATCACCCGAACCCGTTTATCTCTGGATAGACGGCTACAAAATTGAAATTCGCAACGCAAAATCTATCTGGGGTCTGGATACCTGGCAGACCGATGACTACCTCAAAACCAGGCTGGGCAGTGAGAAACTGGAAATAATGACCATCGGCCCGGCCGCTGAAAACGGCACATTGTTTGGCTGCATCATGACGGACCGGGACCATGCCGCCGGTCGCACGGGCATGGGAACCGTTATGGCTTCTAAAAACCTCAAGGCCATTGTGGTCAAAGAGTCGAAAAATAAGACCTTGTTTCGGGCCAGTGAAAGCGGGCGGGAAGCTATTAAACGCTACATCTGGCAGATGAAAAACTCTCCGCACTACAAGGATGTTAAAAAACACGGTGGCGCCGGTTACGTCACATGGGCCGACGATCTCGGGATACTGGCAACACGCAATTTCAGGAAGAATACCTTTGAAGCCGCCGAGCAGATCGACGGTAAAAATCTTGTAAAAAATATTACCCGCACCCGCGGCTGTTACCGCTGTCCGGTGCGCTGTAAGGCTGAGCTGAAATTTGATAAAGGCAAATTAAAGGGCCGCAAAGCGGTCAGACCCGAGTTTGAACCCATGCTATCGCTGGGTTCCCGGTGCGGTTTGACCGATCTGGACACCCTGGTTTACCTGGACAACCTGTGTACCCGCCTGGGCATGGACAACATTTCCGCCGGAGGCGCCATCGCCTTTGCCATGGATCTTTTTGAGCGCGGAATCCTGACCCGGGAGGATACGGGCGGCCTGGACCTTTCCTGGGGCAATGGCGAGGCCATGGAGGTTTTGATCAAACAGATGGCGGACCGAGAGGGATTGGGCGGTATCCTTGCCAAAGGTGTTCGCGAGGCTGCCGTGATTATCGGACGCGGTGCCGAAAACTATGCTCCCCAC
>JBATKU010000115.1:0-1669 GCA_049669725.1 Desulfobacterales bacterium | reverse complement strand
GTTCAGAGATCGGGGCATATCTTATAAGGGGTAATGACCCGGCTATGGTGTTAAAACCAACCAATTACAATTTGGCAAAATGATCGATCTTATCATTGTTAACTACAAAAGCACGGATTTTCTCCATACCTGCCTTTCCTCGGTCTATGACAACCTTAACGGGACGAAGGTAGATGTGCATGTGTTTGACAATGCTTCCAATGATCATGTCGATCTGACGGAAGCAATTTTTCCAAAGACTTCATTAATCAGGCACCATCGCAACCTCGGGTTTTCCGGAGGCGTCAACCGGGTCATTAAACAAACATCTTCCCCTTACATAGTGATACTGAACCCCGACACCATCGTATTTGAGGATTTTTTTGAGTCTGTGGTTGCATTTATGGAAAAAAATCCCAATGTTGGAATTTTAGGCCCAAAGGTAATAAACCCTGATCATAGTATCCAGGGCTCGGCACGCGCATTTCCCACGGTCCTTTCGGCATTTTTCGGCCGCAAGTCATTGTTGACGAGAATGTTCCCCAACAGTCGTTTCGCCAGCGCCAATATATTATCGAATACAAGTGACGGAAAAACCCCCATTGAAGTTGATTGGGTTTCCGGGGCCTGTATGGTTGTGAAGCGAGAGGCGCTGGATGATGTCGGGCTGCTCGATGAACGTTTTTTCCTTTACTGGGAGGATGTCGACTGGTGCAAACGTATGTGGGATAAAGGCTGGAAAGTTACTTATTATCCCCAGGCAACCATTCAGCACGCCGTCGGCGGAAGCAGCGAGAGAAATTTAATTCGTTCCATTTTTGAGTTTCACAAAAGTGCTTATACCTATTTTGTCAAATATGTTAAGTCACCCAAACTGTTGATAAAGCCGTTGATCATTGCCGGACTCTCTTTTCGATTTATCGGTATCCTCCTGTTGCAGTCGCTACGACGGGTTGTCCTAAATCCCAAACCAAAATCTGAACCGGTTAAAACATATTTAAGGAAATTAGCAAATTAAACTGTCCGGGTTCGCCGTTAATCGCAGTGTTCAGGCTCGATATAAAGAATTAAGGCAACTGACTTCCTAATAAGGTTGATTTCATCGTTTGAGATGTTTCCGATCTTTTTTATAAATCTGTTGTGGCTGATTGCCCTAATCTGAAAACAGTCAACTGATGATTTTTTGCTTAGACCGTTTTTTGAGTTAGGTTCTATCGTGACAAAAAATGGGTTTTCATCCCAATACCGGCTCCAGGTAGTAATAGGCACGACAATGGATAGGTTGAGATACTTGTCATGACCACCGTTTAAGATAATTACGGGTCGTCTTTTCTTGATTTCGTCCCCGATTGTTGGCTCAAGATTAACCCAATAGATTTCACCGGTTTTCAAAATCTTCCCCTTCTATCGATTCGAAAATGTTATCATAAGATGCTTTGCCAATCATCTCGAAGGCCTCTTTCCGTTTTAGTTCACGCAGCTTCTTGCGATCTTTCTTCACCTTAGCGTTAACAGCCTCTCGTATATATTCGCTCAGGCTTTTGTAATGTAGCTTCTTATGGATCTGTTTGATGAATTCATAATTTTGTTTGTCAATTTGAATTTTTGTTGGAATCAGCATATCGTTGCTCCTAATTTTAACAGAGAGTGTCATAAATTGACCCTAATGTCAAGGGTATAAGTTTAGGGT
>JBATKU010000114.1:0-2970 GCA_049669725.1 Desulfobacterales bacterium | reverse complement strand
ACCTCCTTGAACGTTTTTTTCTACAACCACTTATACCAGCCTTCCGTATTTAAGAACTTATTTTTGAAAAGCGGTATAAATTTCATTATGCATTAGGCCGCACAATCACTTTCACTGCCCCGCCGATTCTCTCAACGAAGGTCTTAAAGGCTTCTTCTATCTGGTCTAAAGGAAATGAGTGGGTGGCCAGGGGTTTTAGCGATATTCGCTTCTGGGCGAGCATCGATACAGCCCGTGCGCAGTTGGCCCAGCCTTCGCCCCGTATTGAAAAGATGTGGATATTGCGTGATCCCATCAGGGCAAAATCAGCTGCCACCGGTTTATGCGGATACCCGACCAGCAGAACTTTGCCCATCCGTTTGGACATCTCAATGGCGTTTTGAACTCCCTGATTGGCACCGGATGATTCAATGACAAGATCTGCGCCCAGGCCGCCGGTTTCGTCTCTAATCACCTGCACGGGATCTTCGTCATGGATATTGATCAATCGATCCGCGCCCATTTTTTTGCCCATCTCAAGACGGCTTTCCCGGGTGCCGACCAAAAAAACTTTTCCGGCACACAGGGCCTTGGCCACACCGACCGAAACCAGGCCCAGGGGACCCGGTCCGATCACAGCGACATTGTCGCCCACCACATATCCTCCAATGGTTTGGAAACCATAAAGAATGCAGCCTAAATTAGTAACCAGAGCGGCCTCGTCAAACTCCACACTGTCCGGAATCTTGTGGACGGTATTGATATGGTTGAGGGCATATTGGGCAAAACCGCCGTTGGTGGTAAAACCGTTGGCACGATGACCTCTTTTGAGATTGCCGTAATTTAAACATGCGGTGTACGCGCCGAGGCGACAGTTGCGACAGCGTCCGCACCCCAGGCTGGCTTCAACCGCCACCCGATCACCAACCTTGAGTTCGTCCACGGTTTCACCGACCGCGGCAATGGTGCCGGCATATTCATGACCGATTATAAAGGATCCATAGGGTGGCTGGGCTTCCCAGGGTACTTCGACGAGGCTCACGTCGCTGCCGCATACGGCGGTGGCTTCTACCTTGAGCAGAACGTCCTGGGGCCCCGGCTCCGGGGTCGGCATTTCTTTTATCTCCAATTGATTGGGCCCCATCAGTACGCAGGCCTTCATTTTATCCGGTATTGTCATGGGGAATGTCTCCTTTCAGCGTGCTTTCATATTTGGTTGACTTGGACTCAGGAATAGGGGATTTTCTATTATAAAATTTCGCGTTCTATCACCAATTGAAATCCCAAGCTTGCAGTGAGTTACTTTTTATTGTATTTAACATTTTGTCAATACATAATTGCATACGGTGCTCATATGTGCATATCGAGCATTGTTACCCTCAAAACTCATCAAGAACCGGAGGTAGATTATGGATAAGCTGGTTTTGATCCTGCTGACTGTTGTCGCCGGTATGTGCAACGGGTTCCAGCCACCTGTAAACGCAGCCCTTGGCAGATATGTGGGCGTCGTTGAAAGTTCCTTGATTTCATTTACAGTGGGTGCCTTATCTCTTTTTGTGGTGTCGCTGGTTGCTGGCAAAGGAAGCGTATTGAGAGTTGTTGAAGCACCGCCGAATTTATGGATTGGGGGATTATTGGGTGCCTTTTTCGTTACGGTTGTACTTTTTGTTGTACCGAAAATCGGCGGAGCGGTTACGATTGCCTCTGTGATCACCGGTCAGATGACGGCAGCCTTAATTATCGATCAAATTGGATTGCTCGGTATCCCGAAGAATCCCATTGATCTCACCCGCATCGGGGGCCTGGCCTGCCTCGCTATTGGTATAAAATTGCTGACCAAGTGAGATTAAGCGATGTGGGGTTTGAAAAAATATTCTAACTCGAAATAATCAGCGCGGGCTGCAACATGCAAGTTACCGATCACATTCACGCATTAAAGATAACTTTTAAGCTGCTGGTGCGTCCGGGTAAAATGCTGGATCGCTTTGTCTATGCCTACCTGATCTACGGCGACCAGATTTGTCTCGTTGACAGCGGGGTTGCCGGTTCAGAGGCCATGATATTCGATTACGTAACCAAAACAGGCAGAGACCCGCGGGAAATATTCCGGCTGGTTTTCACCCACTCCCATCCGGACCATATCGGCGGAAGCCTGGCCATTAAAAAGCAAACCGCCTGCCAGACAGCTGCCCATCCCGACGCCTGTCCATGGATAGAAGATGTGGACCGCCAGTATAGCGAACGTCCCATCGCTAATTTCCATGAGCTCGTGGCAGGGCCCGTTAAAATCGATATCGGGTTAAAAGACGGAGATCGTCTTGATCTGGGGGACGGCACGGTCCTCGAGGTAACCCATACACCCGGGCACTCGAAAGGCTCTATCTGCCTGTTGTTTAAAGAAGATGGGGCCTTGATCACCGGTGACGCCGTTCCCAAAGCAGGCACGGTCCCCATTTATGAAGATGTATTGGCCTCAATTCAGTCGCTTCATACCATAAAGAAAATTGAAGGTGTTGACGTTCTGATGGCGTCCTGGGACGCTCCCCAGTATGGTGCCCGTGTTGAACCATTTATCGAGGAGGGTTTGCACTGGTTCCAGCAGATCCACGACACGGTTTTAGCGGTAACTGCGGGATCGGATGCCTCAGCATTAAGGGAGGTGAGCGTCCGCGTGTTAAAGCGTCTGGGGTTTCCCGAATCTGCTTTGATTCCCATTATTATACGATCCGTCGAGGCTCATTTAAAGCTAATTGATCGTCAAAACCTATTTTAAGTTGGGGAGAATTATTGCCATGAGCGAAAACAGTCCCTTAAAAGACAAGGTTATCTTAACCGTTGACGATGAGCCTGATGTCCTTGAATCAGTCGCAGAACTTCTGGACATGTGCCAGGTTGTCAAGAAATCAACCTATGAGGATGCCGTCGATTTTCTGAAAACCAATAGCCTGGATCTGGCCATCTTAGACATTATGGGTGTCAACGGCTTTGATC
>JBATKU010000113.1:0-5251 GCA_049669725.1 Desulfobacterales bacterium | reverse complement strand
AGTTAGGTCAGGGTGTCCACTAAAGCGTAGGAACTACGGAAGTCAATTCTAGCAGCTAATTAGTAATCGACGGATTCCTCAACATAAAGTGCTAATTGAACCAAGCTACGCACAAACTTCCAATGGTACTTTTCTATCCGCCCAACGTTTGTGTTAAGCGGCGCAGCGGAGCTGCGTCCAGTAAAGGGCAGGAACTTCGATGTCCGGTTCATTGCCTTGTTATAAGTTTTACTTGCTAGAAACTTCAGTTGCGGTGTATTTAACAGGAACAACCTCCTTGCCCTCTTTGTTTATATAACCCCAAAGGCCGCCTTCCAGGGCGGTATGGCCATCCTCAACCGGTGTTGGTACACAACCCTTACACACCAACGCTCTTCCTTCTTGGAATGGCCAAGCCCAATCGTAATTTGGAGCAAGAATAAGTTCAAAGTCAGTATTGAAATATGCAATCTTTCCGTTTACCAAAGACCGGGTTAGCCCTTCTTGATATGGATCGGCTCCATTATCGTAAAAAATAACCGGAAGAAATGAGCCATCAGTCTTAACGTAGAAATGCTGCCCCGAAGTATAGAAACGAGCTGTACTTATTTTTTCAAAGTTCAAGTTGGCCATATGTTCTTTGGCAATTTTCAGCATCCCATTTTCATAGGATGCACATTCGCTCAACACCTCCCATTCCGGGTATTGATATTGCTCCGTACGTTTCGGAATATATCCACAATCCGCGAACTCCCCAGCATGTGTTAGCGGAATTAATAATAATATGAACAGAATCAATAATATGAACATTAGACCGATGTATCGGATCATAAGACTTCTTTTGAATTAAGCGGCATAAATATGACCGGTGGAGGGCCGCAGGACCGGAACTAACTTGAGCGATTTGTTATCCGGAGTGGCAATACCCATATTGGATGCACCTTTATTGATGCGTGCTGTGTCTGTTCACACTTTACTGGAGTCAGCGTCATGACTCCAAATTTTTATCTTCAAAAGCGAAGTGGCGCGATGGCAAGCGCGTGGGGAAACACGTGTGCGAGCATCAGAGCGTTGACCAATACGATGAACAAGACAGCGTGCTTCCAAGTGCTTGCATTGGTTTTGTGACCCGGTGCGATCTGCGCCGCAGACTGCGCGAGTGAAGACGTTTCCGCAGAAACGCACCGCCGCACTTTCCAGCGTCGGGTTGAATGATTTGCTATATCCGGTCTTCAAATTTCACGGGCTCAATTCGATTGCTTCTTAAAACGACAGTACCGGCAAGCTTGTCATGCCAACCTTGCTTGCGTTTATCAATACCTACCCAAATAAACCCAAGTAACAAAGGTAACGTTGACACATAGTAGCCCAGGTATCGAATAATAAATTGACGGGTAGACGGTTTGCCTCCAGTCCTTGCGTCAACAATCGTCAGGTTGGTTGCCATCTTTCCTGGTGTAGATGATTTATACACCCAGAACGTAATTACCGCCACGGCAGGCAATATATAGGAGAAGACTAAATCCCAAAAACCTTTCACCCAGGAACTGTCCAGCCAATATGCTTTTCCATAAACTGCGGTGAGGAAAGGTGAGATGATTATCAGAACCAGAATAGTATCGATTAATGACGCTCCAACCCTAATCCAAAAACCCGCATATTCTTGATCTTGGTTATTCACTTATTGATTCCTTCAAAAGATCCAACGCCTCTTATCAGCGGCCAATTACGGAGCGTAATGTAGCAATTTATCCGACTGCCTACGTTTGTTAGTGTTCATTTTTTAAGCACCATGATTTCATATGGCGACTTTTTAAAGGCAGATTTTTCGTAAGCCTTGATCGCTTTTTTGTTGTCCCGGTGAACATACAAACGAAGCTCCAGCCCATTTTGGCTTTCCATCTCGTTGGCTTTGCTATCGTCCTCAAGAGCTGCTCGAACTCCCTTTTCCAGGATTTCAAAAGCTTTAATACTTCGCTCGGCTTCTATCGCTTCTTCCGATGTGGATTCAATCAGTTTTGGAAGATCTCTCATGACCGCTCTTCTGACAGCAGGCATCGGGTGCTTATCACGTTTCAGTTTTGAAAAGTCTTGCGTCATATTTCATTCCGCCTGCGTACGACCAATAACAGGCTTCATTGGACAAGCCAGTGCCACTTACATATCACCGCACCGCTATGATCAACGGCGCGGGAATATGTGTCGGGAATTAGGCCAAATCGAAGCGATCAGCGTTCATAACCTTCGTCCATGCGATTACAAAGTCCTGCACAAACTTTTCCTTGTTGTCATCCTGTGCATAAACCTCGGCATAGGCGCGAAGGATCGAGTTGGACCCGAAAACGAGATCAATGCGTGTCGCCGTCCACTAGACATTGTCCGTTTTACGATCACAGATTTCATACAGATTATTACCGGTCGGCTTCCACGTGTAATTCATGTCCGTCAGGTTGACGAAGAAATCGTTTGTCAGTGCACCTTCGCGCTCTGTGAACACACCGTGCCTGGTGCTGTCGTGGTTGGTGCCAAGAACGCGCATGCCGCCAACCAGTACTGTCATCTCGTGTGCAGTCAGTCCCATTAGTTGTGTACGGTCGAGCATTAACTCTTCCGCGCTAACCACATAGTCCTGTTTGAGCCAGTTGCGGTAGCCATCATGGAGGGGCTCCAACACTCCGAAGGAATCAGCATCAGTCATCTTGTCTGTTGCGTCCCCCCGGCCAGGTGAGAAGGGAACCGCAACCTCAAAGCCAGCGGCTTTTGCGGCCTGCTCGACGCCGACGTTACCTGCCAGAACGATCACATCTGCCACGCTTGCACCGCTCTCTGCAGCAATCTGATTAAGAACGGCCAGCACCTTGGTCAGACGAGCAGGCTCGTTGCCTTCCCATTCCTTCTGCGGTACCAGGCGGATACGTGCCCCATTGGCACCACCCCGCATATCCGAACCACGGAAGGTTCTGGCGCTATCCCAGGCGGTGGCCACCATCTCGCTAATACTCAGACCACTGGCAGAAATCTTATTCTTCACGGCCTGAACATCGTAGTCGATACGCCCGGCAGGAACCGGATCTTGCCAGATCATATCTTCTTCTGGCACATCAGGGCCGATGTAGCGTGCCTTCGGTCCCATGTCGCGGTGTGTCAGTTTGAACCATGCACGAGCGAAGACCTCGGAGAAATAATCCGGATCCTCGTGGAAACGCTCTGAGATCTTGAGATACTCCGGATCCATCTTCATCGCCATATCGGCATCGGTCATGATCGGGTTTAAGCGGATCGAAGCGTCTTCGACATCGACCGGCTTATCTTCTTCCCTAATATTGACCGGTTCCCATTGCCAGGCACCGGCCGGGCTTTTCTTCAGTTCCCACTCATAGTTGAGCAGCAGGTGGAAATAGCCGTTGTCCCATTGGGTTGGATGGGTTGTCCAAGCGCCTTCGATACCACTGGACATTGTGTCGCGACCAATGCCGCGCTTGGTCTTGTTTAACCAACCGAAACCCTGGTCCTCGATACCAGCACCTTCAGGTTCTGGCCCCAGCAACGCCGCATCGCCATTGCCGTGGGATTTGCCAACCGTATGACCACCGGCGGTCAAGGCGACGGTTTCCTCATCGTTCATGGCCATGCGGTCAAAGGTTACGCGTACATCATGGGCCGTCTTGAGCGGGTCTGGATTACCATCCACCCCTTCGGGGTTGACGTAGATCAGCCCCATCATCACGGCGGCCAGTGGGTTATCGAGCTCGCGCTCACCAGAATAGCGGCTGCCTTCGCTGCCGCTGGGGGCAAGCCATTCTTTTTCTGAACCCCAGTAAGTGTCCTTTTCCGGGTGCCAGATGTCCTCGCGGCCGAAACCAAATCCGAATGTTTTCAGACCCATAGATTCATAGGCGATGGTGCCTGCGTAGGCAATCAAATCGGCCCAGCTGAGCTTGTTGCCATATTTCTTCTTGATCGGCCAGAGCAGACGGCGTGCCTTGTCCAGGTTTACGTTGTCCGGCCAGGAGTTGATTGGTGCAAAGCGCTGGTTGCCGGTGCCGGCACCACCTCGACCGTCAGAGGTACGATAGGTACCAGCCGCATGCCAGGACATACGAATCATGAGACCACCGTAATGACCCCAGTCTGCGGGCCACCACGCCTGGCTGTCAGTCATCAGCGCGTGCAGGTCGTTCTTGAGAGCTGCCACGTCGAGTTTCTTGACCTCTTCCTGATAGTTGAAGCCCGCCCCCATTGGATTGGTCTTGTTATCGTGTTGGTGAAGAATATCGAGGTTAAGCGCCTCAGGCCACCAGGCCATGTTCGACATACTGTTCTCTGTTGCACCGCCATGCATCACCGGGCATTTGTTTTCAGCCATCGATATATCTCCTATTTTGTACTAAAAAAATCATCATAAGCACAACTTCATATTGTACTCATATCACAGTATTGGCCTGTTCTAACTATCTGTGAAACAGTTAATTTCTATTTTGACAATAGGTTTTACCTATTAAATTCGACCTGAAGGATTGTGAGCGATTTGTTATGTTTCATTCTGACTCATGGCAATTCGAATATTCTCTCACTGCGCCACACTCTAACAATCGAAATTATTGATGACTCTCGAAGATAAACCACTCGAAATGGCTTGTGGATCAGCTCTCGAATGTTGACTGTGGAAAACTCTGGAACGATCCTGCCAATATCCGGGTTGTCGATGAGGGTATCTATTCGTTCGAGAATCTCTGTAACAAACCGTTGACCAACTTGTGGAACCAATTGCTCTTCGTAATAAAGAAGAAGTTCTCGCAGGTCGTTTATCGCCGAGTCGGTTAAACGAACTTTCACTATTCCAGACCCAAAACTCTCTTTACATCAGTGAGATCTGTGACTTTTCCTTCCTTTACCTCCATTAGTCCCTTGGCCACCGCTTGCATAAATGCCACTTTCTCTTCACGCATTTCATAATCTTCCAGCCCTTGAACCACGGCCACACCTCGACCACGACTCGTCACTAGAATTGGTCGTTTGTTGTCATTTGCCCGGGTTATGATTTTTCCTGGGTTTACCTTTAGGTCAGACAGGGGCACAACATCTTCTGAGAATTTGATTTGCATGATATATCTCCGAATATCAATAAACAGACCTGATTATAGCACCTGTTAACAGGTATGGTATCTGAAACATAACGTCTTAGTTAAGCGGCCCAGAAAGGCGCAGCCTTTATGGGTCCGGTGGAGGCGAGTAGCGCCGGAACGAACTTGAACGTCTTGTTATGCATTAC
>JBATKU010000112.1:0-6216 GCA_049669725.1 Desulfobacterales bacterium | reverse complement strand
TATCTTATCGGCGTCCGTCACCCACGCGGGATTGCACGAGATAGCGCGGCCGTACATCGAAGAAGAAATTTCCCGGGCCGGCTTTTTAAACCATACCACTGTGTATGTGTTTACCGAAAATGATACCAGCCAAATTATCAACGACATCCTGATCCCGGCGGCAGATAATTTCCTGCAATCTTCTAACACAGCAATAGATAAATCTCTTTTCACCGCTGACGTTTGCTTTCCTGAACGCTCGCTATCTCCGGAAGAACACATTTTTTTCAGTACCCTCCCCCAGGCAATTTCAACCGAAGCCGAAATGATGACCCGCTACAGGAACAGCTCCTATGACGGGCTGAATACCTGCATCCAGCGCGTACATGTCACCGGCGGAACAAACGGTATCAGAATCGACAGCCTGCGGCGGTACCGTCCGTTTACCCCGTCTTTTATCGGCCGGGCGGAAGACCAGGCCTATCTGCTATCTGCCCTCAATAGCACGGGAGAAAGCCTGGCCTACGTTCACAAGGACGGTTTGATTATGCGCCATGACAAGCAAGCCTTCGCTCAGGATGCCATCGAATCTGCCGAAATCGGGCGCACGGTGGGCGATTATGTCCGGATGCTCTATTTTTCGGCTTACGCCGGCGCCCTTCCCGTAAACGAGCCGCGATTAAAAGAGCTCGTGGATCCGTTTACCGGCTGTTTTATATCCAAGATTCCGCAAACCGTCGTACATTTGCGGTTTGCTGTTAAGGCCGCCACGCTGTTTCGGGACAACCAAACCCAAAAAGGGCTTGAACTGGTTAAATCCGGAGCCCGGCGGATAGCCAAAGCCCTCGAATTTGTCCAGGGAGAACGCAGTGCCCTTCGCACTCAATACAAACGGGAACGCCACGGGTGGAACCTGTATTACGACATCCTTGATGCAGTGGAAGAAGCCCTCGAAAAAAAAGATCCTTTTGCATTAGAGCTTCGCAAGAAAGCCCAGGCGATTATTCAAGAGTGCGCGGTAACTCAGAGGACAGAAGACATATGACAGAAAGTTGAGGACAGCGGCCAGAAGGCAAAATACTAATTCACCACGGAATGACACGGAAACTCACGGAGAAACGATATCTCTGGTTCACCGTTTCTGCCGTTTGCCCTGAACCATTTTTTATCCATCAACGATCTAAACCGTCCAAACAATCAAAACCATCCAAACGAACTCTTTAGATATGACTAAAATCCTACGATTGACAACATTCCTGGGGCTGCAAAAAAGCACCGTCGGCATGCTCCTCATGGTTATCCTGGTGGGGATGGGCGAACGGATGGCGGAGCGCTTCCTGCCGATTTATCTGATCGCCCTGGGCGGCGGGCCCGTTGTCATTGGACTGCTGAATGGCCTCGATAATCTGCTTTCAGCCCTGTATGCCTTTCCCGGGGGCTATCTTTCCGACCGTCTGGGTTTCAAAAAAGCGTTGCTGGTCTTCAACCTGTTTGCCATGCTCGGTTATTTGCTGGTCATCCTCATTCCGGCCTGGCCGGCCGTGCTGGTGGGGGCTATATTTTTCCTGTCCTGGTCGGCCATATCGCTGCCGGCAACCATGAGTCTTGTGGCCCGAGTACTGCCCACGGACAAACGTACCATGGGCGTTTCCATGCACTCCCTGGTTCGGCGCATCCCCATGGCGCTGGGTCCCATCATCGGTGGATTGTTTATCGGGATCTGGGGCGAAAAAGATGGTGTGCGCCTGGCCTTTGGTGTCGCCCTGGTACTGGCTGTGGTGGCGGCCGTCATGCAGCAAAAATTAATCGAAGAAGACGCCGCCCAAAAGACCGCTGGCCAACCGTCTAAAAAGCCCGAAAAAAATCCCCTGCGTCTGTTTCGCGAAATGTCGCCGGCTTTAAGGCGGCTGCTGGTGGCCGACATTCTGGTTCGGTTCTGTGAGCAGATCCCCTATGCCTTTGTGATCGTCTGGAGCATGAAGATCATTCAGTCGCCGGTGACGGCCTTTCAATTCGGTATTTTGACGAGTATTGAAATGGCGACAGCGATGCTGGTCTATATTCCGGTGGCCTATTTTGCGGATCGCAGCACCAAAAAGCCCTTTGTTGTCACCACATTCGTGTTTTTTACGCTTTTTCCGCTGTCACTGATATTTGCCAGGTCATTTGAAATCCTGGTGTTGGCCTTTATTTTGAGAGGCTTAAAAGAATTCGGCGAACCCACGCGCAAAGCACTCATCATGGACCTGGCACCCGAAGGCCGAACAGCCGCCATGTTCGGCCTATATTACCTGATGCGCGATATAATTGTGTCCGTAGCCGCTTTTGGCGGCGCCTTTCTGTGGCTGATCAGCCCCCAGGTCAACTTCCTGACAGCCTTTGGATTCGGCGTCATCGGCACCGTCAGCTTCGCGGTTTGCGGAAGCGATTTTCCAAGATCGCATGTTTCGGAATAAACCATAGTACCGCATTGCTTTAGGGAACATCTGGAATTCTTTCAATCCAGTAATTGGGCCGTCTGTGTCCATGCGCAATGGCAATAATATAGATATAATCCCCTTCGATCGAGTAAAGAATCTTATATGGGAACTTGTGAAGGATGTATCTCCTCACATCTTCCCTTTCTCTGGTCCAAGCAGATGGATATTCACAAATTCGACGGATTCCCCGTTTAACCTCCTCTCTGAACCTATCACCTAAACCCGGTACTTGTAATTCATAATATTCCGATGCGTCGTCCAATTCCAGCCTGGCGAGTTTATCAAATAAAACCTTCATCCCTAAAGCTCTTCACCGAACACGGATTTGAAAGGGACGCCTTGAGTTTTGCCTTCTCTGTGAGCTTTTAAGCGCTTTTCAGCTTCTTCAATCCAGATTTCGTCGATCTCCCCGTCAGGTTCATCGAGGCTCCGGATAAGTCCGTCAACCAATAAGAATCGATCTTGAGGTTTCAATTGTAATGCCTTTTTTAACAATTTCTCACTACTTTCCATCGCTTATTCCTTTTTAATCTTATTGCGTTCTTAACTGCATAGTCCAAAGTTCTGTCATCCCTGCCCAGTATAAAGTACGGGATAAACTGCGTTAGGAATCCATAAATAGATAACACAGCAAGTCTAATTATACAATTCGTTTCATTCATGAATAGCGCAAGAGGCTTGCTTTTGTGATAGCAAAGGGGTCGAAAATAATTAAGAAAGGCGCCTTTCTCTGGCTGATCAGTCCCCAGGTCAATTTCCTGACAGCCTTTGGATTCGGCGTCATCGGCACCATCAGCTTCGCGATAGCGGGAACGGACCTTACAGATGACGCAGGACAGTATGATAATTGATACTTAAATCCAAATTATCACAAACTATTTGACTAACCATAAAAGTTATCATTTCAAAAGAACAACGACCGAGAAAAATCTCGCCCCAGATCACCGTGCTTCCCTGGCAGAACTTCTGTGAGATGTTGTGGGCAGGAGATATTTTGTAGCTTTTAAACACTTCCGTGTGTCTCCGTGAATATCCGTGGTAATAAATTCAAATCCTCCGCATCCTCGATGAACAACCCCGCCGCAAGCAGTGGGGTATCAAACGGAAAATTTTAAACGCCCCAAGGGGCGGGGAATTAAACCCTCGTCCGCCGTAGGCGGATTAACCCAACAAACTCAACAAACCCAATAAACTCGCAACTCGTAACCCGAAACCCGCAAGGCGTAGAGCGTTTGTCAGAATAACGTCCGATAGCGGTTGTCATGTTTATAATAATTTCAGGATTTTACATATTATATTGTCTCCCGTTAGCAAATATGGCAAACGGAACATATTTATGACAATCGCTATAACACGAAATATTTGACATTTTTTCTGCTTTATAATATCTTCCATGGAAAATTCCATTTAGTCTTTGTTTCTCTGTTTAATTCTGATTTCTAATTAGCGTAATTTTACGTGTTTCAGATGCCGGAGCGGAAAGTGAAAGAAAAATTTAGAATTGTGGATGAGCGGACAGTTGAAGTTGATCTTCCGAACGTAGATGGCTACGAACGAATTGCCATGGAGTGCTCGGCCTCTTTTGCAAAAATCGGCGGACTGGCCAAAGAACGAATCGAAGATTTAAAGACCGCCGTTTCCGAAGCCTGCCTGAACGCCGTGGAGCACGGCAATAAGGGACGCCCTGATGCCCGGGTTGTCATCAGCATGCATCTGGGCGATAAAGATTTCAGGGTCTCTGTGAAGGATGAAGGCAATGGCATCCCGCATATTCCACAAACCATTGACATCCGGAGAAAAGTGGAGAGGCTCGAACCTCCCAATGGGCTGGGTCTGTTTTTAATCCAACAGCTGGTCGACCGGGTCGATTTCAACAAAACGACCGACGGCGGCCATGTGGTCAATATGGTTCTAAAGATTGAAAATCAGCCAGCGCCCTGCCCTCGCGATGAAGACCAAACTCCAACGGTAATAGAAAGTACACGCTGATCATGCAACAGACAAATCAATTTCAACTGGAACAACAAAACGGCATTACCCTCCTGCACATCCAGGGCGATATTACGACCCATTCGGAACCTTTCATAATTGAAGCCTATAAAAAGGTGGATGAACAGGAAACTGCTCAAAAAATTCTGATTCAATTTGAAGAAGACGCCTATATCAACAGCGGTGGTATAGCGGTACTTATTCAGATCCTCGCACATACGCAGAAAAAGAACCAGGCAATCGGAATCACCGGTCTTTCTGATCATTTCAAAAAAATCTTTAACATGGTGGGGATATCCAAGTTTGCCGGTATCTACAACACAGTTGAAGATGCCATAAAGGCGATGTCTTAGAATTTTCATTTAAGATGTTCTGTAGCAGGCAGAAGCAGATACCTTTGAAATGTGTTTCCGACTTAGATTGGCCGGAATCAAGTTCATGGAGGTGATCTCATGCCCTTATCATTAAGTTTCCTATTTAAGGGACTTTCCGAATCCCAGTTGCAGCGGTTGACCGCTGTCGCCAATGAAATCCAGGTCCCAAAAGACCAGTGGCTGTTTCAGGAAGGCAAAATGGGTCTCCGGGTTTATATCATTAAAAGCGGGGCCGTGGAAATGCTGACCAAAGTGAACGGCGAATATGAGCTGCCTATCAAAATAATTCGATCAAAAGGGGGGTGCTTCGGCACGTCCGCCCTGGTGCCACCCTATCAATACAGTCTTTCCGCCAAGTGTGCCGAGGATGCCACCTTGATAGAAATCAGCCGGGAAGATCTTGAAAAAATATCCGTAGAAGACAGTGCCCTGGGTTGCGCCATCATGAAAAACCTGGCCCAGCATCTGCTGGATCGGCTCAAGGAAACCCGGCAGGAGTTGAAAATCCATTTTAATACCCTGTTCCGCTCCATGCACACATAGGAGAAGCACCATAGTTTATTGGGGTTTATTTAATTATTTTATTTTGCGCAATTTGGAGCAACTGTTCGTTGAATGCCTAAATTGCCTAAATTGCACTAAAATGCCTAAAGTTAAGGTATTTTATCGATTTTAACCCAACAAAAAAACAGCCTTCTCTATCGCTCTTGTTTTTACTTACTGATTTCTCACTTTTGCAGGCGTAAAATACCAGGCGTTTATAATAAAGACGGAGCGCAGCGACACTACAATTTTAGGCATTTTAGGCACTTTAGCTCTCTTTAGGCATTTTCCGGCTTGTCCGGGTTCGGACTTGAAACAATAAAGAACAATGGAACAAATGAACTCTCAAGAAGAAATCAAACAACTCAAAGATTCTCTCAAACAGGCTGAAAGCGTCCAGGCTGAGCTCGATCTGCGGGTGTTTAGCCTGAAAACCCTCTATGATGTCAGCAAGGACATCTACGGCACGGTCGAATCGGAGACGATTATCCGAAATTTTCTTCTGATGACCATGGGCAATTTTGGCCTCATGGACGGCTTCATTTTACTGCTCGATCAGCCCTCGCAGACAACCAGCCAGTTTGTCGCCATCGGGTTTCAGGACGAAAACCATGACGCCCTTGAAAGCGGCGGCCTGAAGCTATTAGAGCAATTAAAACCGGAGTCCTTAAAGCTAAATACCGCTGTTTCTGACCACCGAAAATTTCTTCCCGGATCAATCGAATTCTCGATGCCGTTCAGCCTGGCGCCGGAAAGCCCCGGCCTGCTGTGTCTGGGAGCCAAATTGATCGGCGAACCCTTCAACGCCAATGACATCGAACTGCTCGACACCCTGGTCAACAACCTGGTCG
>JBATKU010000111.1:0-1734 GCA_049669725.1 Desulfobacterales bacterium | reverse complement strand
CTCAGATCTGTGGCGTTTGCCCCTATGAGATCCGTGGCTTTCCGTCCCTGTCTCGCAACAGGTTTGGCCTTATTTTATGACCACAGCAATATTCGTGCCGAAAAACAAAATAAATTTATTTTTAAATATTTTCAATAATTTAAGCCGAATTTAGAAAATAAAAAAAAATATTCCTATAAAACGATTCTCATAATTTTAGGGAATATGCAACCAATATTTATGTAAAATATTACATAGGTGAAGACAGCCTTCATAGGAATGTATTGCATAACCAATGCGTCCCATACTGCGACCCCGCTAAAACCTACCAAGGCTATCAAAACCACGAGGCACAATATATGGCCGTTGAGGATATGCCTGCCTACCGTTGTTGTGCGGCGTAGTGTGGGTATGGCGGGCGACTATCTCTGCCGGACTTCGGTTGAGCCCTATACCGCTGATATGTCACATTGATATGGTGAAGATATCAAATTTCAAATTCTATCTTGAAAAATGGTACCGCGAAATAAAATCTTCTCAAGTTTTGCCCTTACTAACCGATAAAATTATTGAATTCTAATTTTTGATGGTGGAGTGTGAGGTTCGTCCGTTTTTCATTGAGGACGTAACCGGAGGAAAGCATGGAAAAGAAAATTATATCATTTATTGACGAACTGAAATCCAACAAGAAATTAGCGACCTTTGATGAAGCATCCACGAAACAGGCGATTGTGATGCGGCTGCTGTCATTTTTGGAATGGGATATTTTTGATGTGGAAGAAGTTTATCCGGATTATTCAGCCAATTCTTCCAATGTGTCTTATGCCCTGCGCATCAAGAATATCAATAAGGTTTTTATCGAGGTCAAAAGGGTTCATTCCAAACTGGATAACTGCCAAAAATCTTTAGTTAACCTTGCATCGCGGGAGGGTGTCAACCTGGCTGTTCTGACGAACGGTATCACCTGGTGGTTTTATCTGATTTCAGCCAACGGCAGCTGGCAGCGGAAATGGTTTTATTCCATTGATTTATTAAAACAAAAACCGGATACATTCGTCCCCAATCTAATGGATTTGCTAACCAAAACCAAAGTGGCAAAAGGTCAGTCTCTGAAAGCGGCCAAATCCCTTTTTCAAAGAAAGCGGCAAAAATTAGCGGCAAATTTTCTGCCCGAAGCCTGGAACCAAATCATTTCCCAGCCCAACAAAATATTTGTCGAACTGCTAAGCGAACATACCGAAAAGCTTTGCCGGTATAAAGTCGACACGAAATCGATTCAAAAGTTTTTGGATAAACATATGGACAAATGGCTGCTAAAAAATGCCCCCAGGACCGGCGCGGCGCCGCCGTCGGCCACCATGGCAACCGACATACTGGATTTAGAAGACGACCAGACACCAGTGAAACCTGATGTTTCCAATAAAATAGAACCGGTGGATAATAAAAAATCCTTTACGGATTTGTCGATTCGCTCGTTTCGCTTTAATGGCAATAATTACCCTGTCCACGCCTGGGATGAGGTCCTCAAAACGCTTTGTGAGTATTTTGCCACCACCCAATCCAAAGATTTCGAAAAAGTACTGTGGATAACCGATGCTCAAAAAGCATGCTTTTCGCGCTACTCGGACCAGCTGCGAATACCGGAAAAAATAAAACGAACGGATATCTTTGTCGAGACTAAAATGACTCCTGACGAGGTTGTCAAAACGGCTAAAAAACTTTTGGAGGAATTTGGTTACGACCCGAATGAATTGA
>JBATKU010000110.1:0-1669 GCA_049669725.1 Desulfobacterales bacterium | reverse complement strand
TATTAAAGAAATAGAAACAAAGGACAAAGAGATAGATGCTTTGATGTCCAACATGATCGGTCAGTTCTCAAGGGTTGCCGAGCTTTCTCCGGGTTTGCCTCAGGAAATCGTGGTGATGGCCAAATCAATACAGGAGCCCAGCATATTGGCCGATATGATTTCCTCCACCATCAATTCCAGTCTTGAGGAAAAGCAGCAGGTTCTGGAGATTTACGATATAAAGAAGCGGTTGAAAGAAGTAACACGGCTTCTTAACTATCAGTTGGAAATATTAGAACTGGGTAGCAAAATCCAATCCCAGGTTAAAGGGGATATGGATAAAAGGCAGCGGGAATACTTTCTTCGCGAGCAGCTTAAAGCAATTAAAGAAGAATTGGGTGAAAAAGATGAGGCTGCTGTCGAAGTTGAAGACTACAAAGCAAAAATTGAGGAAAAGAATCTTCCTGAGGAAGCCCGCAAGGAAGCTGAACGGGAACTGAATCGCCTCTCCCGAATGCATCCGTCTTCAGCCGAATATACGGTGGCCTCCACATATCTGGACTGGTTGACGGCACTCCCCTGGCATGACAGTACGGAAGACAACATGGACATCGAAAAAGCCAGAAAAATATTGGACCAGGATCACTTCGGACTTGATAAGGCCAAAAAACGAATTATAGAATATCTTGCGGTGCGCAAGTTAAAACCGGAATCAAAAGGGCCCAGCCTGTGCTTTGTCGGTCCTCCCGGCACCGGGAAAACATCTCTGGGCCGTTCCATCGCCAATGCCTTGGGGCGAAAATTTTTTCGAATTTCGCTGGGCGGTGTACGGGATGAAGCTGAAATAAGAGGACATCGGCGAACTTATGTCGGGGCGCTTCCCGGCCGAATTATCCAGGGAATCCGGAGATCCGGGGCAAACAATCCGGTTTTTATGCTGGATGAAATCGACAAGGTGGGAAGTGATTTTCGAGGAGATCCGTCGTCTGCTTTGCTGGAAGTTCTCGATCCGGAACAAAACTTTTCCTTTTCCGACCATTATCTGGACGTACCTTTTGACCTGTCAAAGGTCATGTTTATCACCACCGCCAATATTCTTGATACCATTCCTCCGGCGTTGCAGGATCGGATGGAGGTATTGAAGCTTCTCGGATATACCCTTGAAGAAAAAGTAAAAATTGCCGTCCGTTACCTTATTCCTCGACAACGCGACGCCCACGGACTCAAAGCCGGTCAAATAAAATTTACAAAAGGCGCACTCAAACATATTATTTCCGGATATACCCGTGAGGCCGGTTTGAGAAATCTTGAACGGGAAATCGCAAATATTTGTCGTGGTGTTGCAGCCGGTATCGTTGAGGAAAAAATAAAGTCAGTTGCAATAAAAGTTGAAAATATTTCCGAGTACCTGGGTCCTGTAAGATTGACCCATGAAGGCAGAGCCAGAACGTCAATTCCCGGCGTAGCCACAGGTCTTGCCTGGACAGAAACAGGTGGAGAACTTCTTTTTGTAGAAGCCACCTCCATGAGAGGGAGTAAGGGCCTAACCTTGACCGGCCAGCTTGGAGATGTCATGAAAGAATCCGCAACCGCGGCATTGAGTTTCATTCGGTCCAATGCCGCTTTAATCGGCGTTCCTGACGATTATTTTGAAAAACACGACATACATATTCACGTTCCCGCAGGTGCT
>JBATKU010000109.1:0-22326 GCA_049669725.1 Desulfobacterales bacterium | reverse complement strand
CTTCAGATCGTATACTGTCTTGCGGTAAATCTCCCACGAAACCTGCCTCATTCATTTCTCTGAGTGAAAACATGACACTCCTTTAAACAACCACTGCCGGAGTTAACCAATAAACTAACACAAATAGCGTGTTGGTCAATTTTTTTAATTTAGTTGAAGCAATTTAAATTATATAAGCACGCAGACTGGATGAAAATCATCCGTTCTGCTTTTTGATTAGTTTGTTAATTGAGAGACATTAGAATCTGGAGCTTTATAATATCGGAGCGAAATTTGGCTCGCTCGGCAGCGGGCATGGGGATCATGCCTTTTTCGGCCAGATATCCATCCTCGCCCCAGGCCTTGTCACTGGTGAACTCTGCCAGATATTCCTGGATACCCGGAATGACGCCGACGTGGGCTTTTTTGACATAAAAGAACAGCGGACGCGACACCGGATACTGACCGTCGGCAATAGCATCAAATGTCGGCTGAACGCCGTCTACATATGAGCCCTGTACTTTATCGGTGTTCTGATCCAGAAAACTGAAACCGAAAATACCAATGGAATTCGGATTGGCTCCCAGCTTTTGCACGATAAGATTATCGTTCTCGCCGGCTTCAACATAAGCGCCGTCTTCACGGATGGTGTGACAAGTGGCTTTGTACTTATTCTTGTCTGTCTTTTTCAAGGCTTTGATCCAGCCAAACTTCTTGGCACCGCCCTCCATGGCCAGCTCAACAAAGGCATCGCGGGTTCCGGAGGTCGGCGGCGGTCCCAGCACTTCGATGGTTTTAGCCGGCAGCGCCGGGTTGACATCTTTCCAGGTTTTGTAAGGATTGGGGATCAGCTTTTCCCCGCCGTTGGGGTCCGGGACATCCTTGGCCAGGGCCAGAAAGATATCCTTGCGGGTCAGCTTAAGCGCTGCGGCTTGCTTGGAGTTGGCCATCACAATACCGTCGTAGCCAATTTTTACCTCTACAATTTCTTTGACGCCGTTGGCAACACACTGTTCATACTCCGACGATTTAATCCTGCGGGAGGCATTGGTAATGTCGGGGTGTTCGACACCGACACCGGCACAAAAGAGTTTTAAGCCGCCACCTGATCCGGTGGATTCAATTTTCGGGGTTTTAAAAGAGGTTGATTTGCCAAATTTCTCCGCTACGACCGTTGCGAAGGGATAGACCGTCGAGGAGCCGACGATGTTGATATAATCCCGGGCGGAACCGGCTCCGGCCACACCACAGGATGCGGCCACAAAAAGAGTGATAACCAATACAACAAGTACTTTTTTCATTACAGTTTCCTCCTTCGATAAATAATTGGATCATCAATTTGATCCGTTTGATTTTGATGCCTAAACATTAATCAGGAATTATTAGGTTCGTGTTAGACGGCTGTTGTCTTTGTGTTTACCATCATATTCTTCTTTTAAGCCTAAAAAGATAGGGGCAGGTTTCTATCCTCTCGCCTGATTGGGATCGGCCCAAAGCCTGCCCTTTTTTTTTAAATTGCACTCAGCCGGTTGAAAACCGTTTACCATCGCCTCTCAAATCGCTTGCGCAGTATTACGGCCGCGGCATTCATGGTGATGAGAAAAGCCAGCAGTACCATGATTGCTGCTGATGTTCGCTCCGCAAAGGCCCGCTCCGGGCTGTCTGCCCATAAAAAAATCTGCACCGGCAAGGCGGTGGAAGGATCGGTAAAGCCAGCCGGAATATCGACGATAAAGGCGACCATTCCGATCATTAACAGCGGTGCGGTTTCGCCCAGGGCCCGCGCCATGCCGATAATCGTACCCGTCAGCATACCGGGCAGAGCCAGCGGCAGCACATGGTGTGACACCATTTGCATTTTGGAAGCACCGACACCCAGAGCCGCTTCACGAATCGAAGGCGGCACCGATTTCAAGGCCGAACGGCTGGCAATGATAATCACCGGCAGGGTCATCAGGGTTAACACCAGCCCGCCCACCACCGGGGCGGACCGCGGCAATCCGAAAAAATTGAGGAACACCGCCAAACCCAGCAATCCAAAAACAATGGATGGTACCGCGGCCAGGTTGTTGATGTTGACCTCAATTAGATCCGTCCAGCGGTTTTTAGGGGCAAATTCCTCCAGATAGACGGCGGCGGCGACTCCGATGGGAAATGACAGGACCAGGGTTACCACCAGGGTTAAAAACGAGCCGACCACCGCCCCCCAGATACCTGCCAGCTCAGGTTCCCGGGAGTCGCCGGCGGTAAAAAAGGTTGTATTGAATTTTTTTTCGATGCGCCCTTCGGCCCGCAGCTGATCGATCCAGGCCAGCTGGTTATCTTTCAGGCGCCGGTCGCCCTCAGCTGCTTCTCGATTGATGTGGCCTTTGATGAGCATGTCGACATCATCATCTGCCGGAACCCAGATTTCCTTATTTTTACCAATTATTTCGGAATGTTGTAACACAACATCTCGCAACTGGAATGAAGCGCCCGTACTTACCAGGCCGTATAGGCTGCGCAGATCCCTTCGCCCTTTGACATCGGGAAACATGCCCCGCAATGTCTTTTTAACCAGCCCCTGATAGTTGGCATTGGCCAGGGATTCCTGGCGCAGGACGTCCGGATCAAAAAACACATTCAGCTTGATAAAAGTTTGCTGTAAGGCGCTGTACCCCTTGGCGCCGATACTGATAAAAAGCAGCGACAAAAATAGCAAACTGACACAAATGGCCATCAGGCCGTATAATCGAAACCGGCGCTCGGACCGATAGCGTTTTTTAAGGCCCCGGTTGACGATCTCCAGGATTCTCGCAGGATTTTTTCCGATAGGGGGTGCGTTAGCCTCTGAGTTATTCATATTGCTCCCGGTATTTGCGAACCACGTATAACGCAATGACGTTTAACAGCAAAGTAACCACAAACAACAACAGCCCCAGCGCAAAGGCTGCGAGGGTCTTGGGGCTGTCAAACTCCTGGTCCCCGACCAGCAGGGTAACGATCTGCACGGTTACCGTGGTGACGGTTTTCAATGGATTCACCGTTAAATTCGCCGCCAGACCGGCCGCCATCACCACAATCATGGTCTCTCCGATGGCCCTGGAAACAGCTAAAAGAACGCCGCCGACAATGCCCGGCAGAGCCGCCGGCAACACCACCTGTTTGATGGTTTCCGACCGGGTGGCCCCCAGGCTGTAGGCTCCGTCCCGCAAAGCCTGGGGAACGGCGTTGATGAAGTCATCGGAAAGAGAAGAGACGAAGGGAATAATCATGACCCCCATCACCAGACCGGCAGCCAGAGCGCTTTCGGAAGAAACGCTCAGTCCCAGAATAGATCCCGTATCGCGTATCAGGGGCGCCACGGTCAGGGCGGCAAAAAAGCCGTAAACAACGGTCGGTATGCCCGCCAGAATTTCAATCAGCGGTTTGGCAGCGGCGCGAAATTTTTTCCCGGCATATTCAGACAGGTAAATCGCGGACATCAGTCCGATGGGGACTGCCACAACCATGGCGATGGCCGAGATTAAAGCCGTACCCAGAAAAACCGGTACGGCACCAAAGGCCCCGGAAGATCCCACCTGGTCGGTTCGGATGGCCATCTGGGGACTCCAATCCAACCCGAAAAGAAAATCGGTCAGCGGGATCACCTTGAAAAAGCGGATGGCTTCATACAGGACCGACAGGACAATGCCAATGGTGGTAAAAATGGCGATGGTGGAACAGGCAATCAAAAAATATTTGATCACTTGCTCAACGCTGTTGCGGGCGCGCAGACCCGGTTTGATCCTGGCGCGCACCGCCACGATGCCCAGCATCGCCAGAGCAATCACTATTACCGCCAGGGCGGCATTGCTGGTTGTCTGCAGACTGCGGTAATGGTCGGCAGCAGCATGCATCGCCGGGATGATCTCGCCGGAGACGATGTTGCCGCTCACCATGTTTTTAATCTTATTGATGAAAAGATTTAATTCGGCACCGGTCAGGCTGCGGATATTTGCGGGCAGATCCGAAATCACAAGCTGGGTGATGACGCTGGACTCAAAGGCCAGCCAGAAACCGAATAAGATCAGGGCCGGAATGCCGCACCAGATAGCTGTCAGGGCACCGTAATAGGTGGGACGGGAATGCAGCTGCTGGAGTCCAGCGGTATCACGGGCAACAGCAAAAGCCCGCCGCCGTCCTAAATAATAGGCGGCGCTTGATAGGCCTAAGAGAACAAAAAATAAGGTTGCAGGAGACATGGACTCGTGTTTATTTTTCCTTTAAAGATCTTGATCCGATTTTGGATTGCGGATCCAAACTTTGTGGGTAAAATTAATCCGTGTGTGTTACCGGACTGTGATGATTGTGTTAGGAATTTGTTAGATCCAGCAGCCGCCGTTTGCCCGCCTAAAACTGTACTATTTGGCACCTTCTGTTGCAAGCCGGCAATGAATCAAATTTTGATCCTGGTCTAACGATAAAAAAATAAATAAGGAAGACACCTGAATAAGATGAACCGCTCAAGCCGTGCCAGCTTTGCGGGCCGGCTGCTTGAAAATCATGATTGTCCGTGTTAGAGAACTTAGGCAATACGCGAGGGTAATCAACCGGAGAACCAACGGGGCCTCAGCGATTCTCACAAATTCTTAATGCTTTGCTAATACATATCTAATAATTAATGAAGATCTTAGCCTTACAATGAAAATTATATTTATTGCACTCACACCGTAAATCAGGATGATGAAATGGAGAAACGAATACGCAAGCATTTTGCAAGGGAGCTGGAAAAAATAAAAAAGCAGATTCTGTCGCTCGGGGCAATGGTGGAAGAAAGGGTGCGGATGGCCCTGCAGGCCGTTGAAACCAACGACGGGGAATTGGCACAGAAAATAATCAAAACCGACTATGAAATTGATGAGATGGAAGTTGAAATTGAGGAAGAGTGTCTCAAGGTTCTGGCGCTGCATCAGCCGGTCGCCGTTGACCTGCGCTTTTTAATCGCCGCCATCAAAATCAACAATGACCTCGAACGAATCGGGGATCAGGCCGTCAATATCGCAGAGCGGGTCGAAGTCACATCCAAGCGCGAGTTGCAGGACTTTTTCTATGACTACACAGCGATGGGTGAAAAAGCCCAGACCATGCTGAAGATGAGCCTGGATGCCCTGGTCAATATGGATTACGATCAGGCCTTCGAGGTGGTCAGAATGGATGACAGCGTCGATCAGATTAAAAGCGATGCGTACGATCGTATCAAAAACGCGATGGGTGAGCATCCCGATAAAATCGGCTATTTAATCAACTTGCTGCTGGTTTCACGCCACATCGAACGGCTGGCGGATCACACCACTAATATTGCCGAGGAAGTCATCTACCTCATCGAAGGCGAGATAATCAGGCATGCCCAGTACGAACTGGATTGATAAAAAAGATTGACAGCCATGATCTCAGTGTGTATATGCACTGATTATGGATAAAAAAGACATGGAAAAACTAAAAAGAATCTGTGGCAAGGTGGCCGACAGCTGCATGGGCATGCGCGTGCGCAGAGCCGCCCGGGTGGTCGCCAATCATTACGACAAGCATTTGAAGCCGGCAGGATTAAAAGGAACCCAGTTTACACTGCTGAACACCATTTTCATGAACCCGGCGGCCAGCATCGGTCAATTGGCAGACGTACTGGGGCTGGACCGTACCACCCTGAATCGCAACCTCAAGCCTCTGGAGGGCAAGGGGTTGATCAGTTCCGGTTCCGGCAAGGATCCCCGCACCAGAACCCTTAAATTGACCAAAGAGGGTACAACAATACTTCAAAACGCCCTGCCGTATTGGCTGGAAGCCCAGTCGGGTGTCATAGAAACAGTGGACCACCGCATCAAACGGCTGATGGATGATTTGAGTGAGCTTGAAAAATTAGGGAATCTCCCCTAACCCGGATCCGCCGAGAGCGCGGGGCCAAACGGAATTAATCACGAAAACACGAAGATTGGAAAGCACGAAAATTTTCTTTTCTTTCGTGTTTTCGCCTGTCCAGTTAAACCTTGGTTTATGTTTAACCGGGGTCATTTCGTGCTTTCGTGATAATTAAAGACTCTAATTTATTCATAATTTTTGAATTTCTTAGAGGCTAGTTCCCAAATTTTTTAATTGTATTCCCAGTAGAGAAACATCGTCTTTGGGTGCGGTATTATTGCCAAAGGCCATTAAGGACTCAAACGAGGCTTCGATCAAATCGAAAACCGATTGATCCTTAAGCGCTGTTAATTTTTTGTGAAACCGCTTGTTACCATAAAACTCACCCCGGGCGTTCTGGTACTCATAGACGCCGTCGGTATAAAACACCAATTTATCCTCCACGCCGATTTGCGCCGATTCCTCCTCATAAACGATCGGCTCATCCATGGATATCCTCAGATCGATGGTCCCGATCGGTCGCCCGCCCTTTTTTAACATCACCAGGGTTCCATCCTTGCGCAGGATAATGGGCGGCGGATGCCCCGCGCTGCTGGATATCAGAACGCCGGTTTTAATATTGAGAATGACATAGTTCATGGTAAAAAAGTTATTAAATCGGTCAAAGGGATAGGCTCGGTCAAGAAATTCCAAAACTCGTGCCGGTTGCCGTATAGAATGAGCGTTCAGTGATTCTTGCGACCGCAGGCTAAGATTGCCGCTTTGGGGCTGCAGATATTGATATACCGTCACCGCCACCATTGCCGCCGGAACACCATGACCGGCCACATCAATAATATAAACGGCCCAGTGATCCTCATTGAGCTGAATGATGTTAAATATATCGCCGCCAATCTTGTCGCAGGGTTGAAAGCGCCAGGCAACATCCAGAATCTCACTGTAATTTACATTGGCAGGCAACAGGCTCTTTTGAATTTCAGCCGCAGCAATCAGGTCCAGTTCAAGGCGATCCTGCTTAAGCGTCAATTCTTGATTCAATTTTTTGAGCTGGATTTCCGATTCAGCATACTTGGAAATTAAATCTTGCAGGAGTTGATTGTTGATTTCGTTATCGGCGATGATGGCCCGATACTCTACCATCTGGTGGATCAGCGAAGACGCCAGCGGATCTTTGCTCTTTAGCAAATGGAGGTATTTATTGAGGTTATTTTCAGTTCCCATTTTATCTCAGGTTTTTTTTTAAAATTTGCCGAAATCAAACTGATAGGCTTCATCTATCGTGCCGTCTATTCCCACGTCTTCTAATGATGCCAGAAGTTTAAATACATATTCAATGATGTCTTCATCGTCGATAATGCTGCCGTGCTGCGGTGCCAGGATTCTAAATGGAATTTTAGCGATTTGTTCCAGGGAATATCTCAGGGCTGCTGTCGATGTCATAATTTTTCGATGGAAATTTAAAATGTCATTTACCGGGCAATTCGGTTGCTTCCTAGTGCAATCGGATAGATTTTGGCACTCAAGGCAATCAGCCGCCATCTGCAGAAACAATTCCCATTTGACACCATAACTGCCGAAAAGATCGCTGGTAAAAAGCACCCCGGTTTGGGGGTCAAAGGTCATAAAACTGCCGGCCGAATGTGAATAGGGCGTTTTGAAAAATTGCAGCTTGCGGCCGGAAGAAAACGCATACTCAAATTTTAGTTTACTCAGGGACACCAGGGGCGAGGATATCGAATAGTGCCGGATAAACATCATGTTTTCTGCAGCAGAAATGATGCTCAGATCCTTTTGCCGGATGACGTCTTCAAAATTTGGGGCACTGCCGCAAAGATCGGGATCATAGTGCTGGTAGATCAGTGCTTTGATGTGCTGGGGAGTAATACCGGTCTGCAGTATTTTCAGCATGACCGTGGCAAAATCCGGCCGACTGCCGCCGTCAATTACCACGGCCTCATCTTCATCGACGATCAGATAGGGGTTGCAATGCAACCCGGACGGAGCATCGTAAAATCCGACCCAGAAGATACCCGGTGCTATTTCAACGGCGCTTTCATAATCTGTATCCGAATGCTTTAATTTAGGCATGTTCTGATCCCCAGGAATTTAGCAGTATAGATTCTTATAAAATATCCACAATCGAGCATCTTGCAAGCTAGTGAAGTGTCACAAGTATGATTTAAACCGGACTTGATCCGGCAAACAGGACGATTAGTTTACATTTTCCTACTGGATTCATACTATATCATAGACCTCTCCCTATAAAGCATGATATTGTCACCCGGAATTTTGAGGCATTTGTTAACCCTTTAATATAAATTACAAATTCTTTTGCAAGTTATCATTTGGCACGAGTAAAGAAATAAATGAATTTAGCAACCATACTGTTATTGGCACCGCCGATTTTGATCGCTTTGACTTTTCACGAATTTGCCCACGCCTTCGCCGCGTACCGTCATGGAGATGATACGGCCAAACAGCTTGGCCGCCTGAGCCTGAACCCGCTGCGCCATTTGGACCCGCTGGGCACCATCATGATTTTTCTGGTCCATTTCGGATGGGCCAAACCGGTACCGGTGAACCCTTATCGATTGAGAAACCCCCGAAAGGATATGCTCTGGATCAGTGCTGCCGGCCCTCTGGCAAATATGGTGTTGGCGCTGGTCAGCGGACTGTTGCTCAGGCTCCTTTTTGCGATTGAGGGCACCCCGGATTATCAGACCGGTACCGCCATGGGACTGCTTATTTTTATGGTAGTCATGAGCCTGCAAATCAACCTGGCGCTGGCGATATTCAACATTCTGCCCATTGCGCCGTTGGACGGCTCCAAAATTTTGGCCGGGCTTCTACCGGCAACCTTTGGAAAATTTATTGGAGTGCTGGAACGCTACGGCCCTTTTATCCTGATTGGATTAATCATTATCGGCCGAGTAACCGACGTGTCGATTTTAGGCGGGCTTATCTGGCCTTTTGTTGATTTTTTCAGTAAACTCTTTGCCGGGGTATAGCTGATAGCTCAAAGCTGATAGCTGATAGTCTATAGAAATAAAATCCTTTTGTCATTCCCGCGAAGGCCGGAATCCAGGAAAAACTGATCTTCTTGCAAATCGTTTAATCCCCTCATCGATCAATAGGCGGCACAGTAATTCCCCAAAACCTTTAGCGCGCTGAAGCGGTGATACAATAACCCGGGCCATGTGAATCCGGTCGTTTTCTTTTTCGAGCAATTGACCCAGACCCAGTAATTCCCCCCTGGCATTTTTCATCATAAACGTATTATCTTCCGAAAACTCGATATCTTTGCCGGCCAACTTCAGTCCGGTTTCAATTTTCTGCCAGATTTCGCCGATTCCATATTGACGCTTCACCAGGGCATCATCGTTGGACATGATATATTTCCTCCAGTATCACAGGTTCGTCGTTCTTTTATTTTAGCTGAATTTGTCCTGCAGTAAGGCTTCAATCATGGAAGCAAGCTCTTCGGGGGAAAGCCTCTCAAAATGATTACCGGTTACCCGGGATAATTCACTGCAGACTTCATTCATCTTTCGGTTTAGAAAATTCATTTTTTCATTAAACACGTCAAAATCACCGGTCTCCCAGTATTCACCTTCATCACTTACCTCCAGACCGGGGATATAGTGCTCTTTGACATATTTCAGCAGCCCCACGACCCACAGATGAATTTCAGGCCCGGCAAACTGAGTTTTGACGTTGAGCCAGGCATCTTCGGGTTTGAGACTGCCGTCGCATACCAGGACAGCTCCCATTGGGTCACACAGGTTTCCGTCAGAATTAAAGAAGAATGATGACCTTTTAAATATTTTTTCTTTGGTAATGGTCGGTTTTTGAATAGTGGGAGCGGCTTTCCAGCCGCGATCAAATGAATAACAAAAGAGGGCATTCTGAAGCCAGAATGCCCTCTTATTTATTCGCTTAATTAAATGTCTATTCGTGAAGTTCTTCCTTCACCCCCACCGCAATCTTAAACAGGGCTGTCAGGATCAGGAATCCCATCGCCCATACGCCCAGGGCAATTAAAATTTCGGGCACCGAGGGAATATATTCGTTGACTTCGTGCAGCGGTGTCGGTGTGAAACCGCCGGCGATCATGCCGAGCCCTTTGTCGATCCAGGTTCCCAGAAAGATGACCACGCAGGCTACCGCCAGCACGCCTTCGTTTTGGCGGGTAATGGGATTGACCGTCAGGACAATACCGATCAGCATCAAGCTCATGGAAGTCCACATCCAGGGCACATAGGCCCCATGCCCGTGCAACCCGATAAACAGGTATTTGATGTGATCCATGTGCTCGGGAATATTGCTGTAGAAAGCGACGAACACCTCACACAGGAAGAAAAACACGTTGATACAGATGGCATAGGCCACGATTTTGGCCAGTGATTGAATCTGTTCCCGCCCCGGATCAAAGTTGCTCACCCGGCGGATGATCAGGCAGCATAATATCAGCAGGGCCGGCCCGGCGGCAAATGCCGAAGCCAAAAAGCGCGGGGCCAGGATGGCGGTCATCCAGAAACCTCTGCCCGGCAGACCGCAGTACAGATAAGCAGTGACCGTATGGATGCTGACGGCCCAGGGAATTGATATGTAAATCAGTGGTTTTAACCACGGCTGATAGTGGACCTGGTTGCGCTCGGCCTCCAGCACATTCCAGCCGATAATGATATTCAAGAACAGATACCCTTGTAATACGATGGTATCCCAGAAAAGAACGGAGTTGGGCGAAAAATAAATAAAGACATTAAAAATCCGCATGGGCTGGCCAAGATCGACCAGAATGAACGTTATGCACATGACAACCGAAGCAATCGCCAAAAACTCACCCAGAATGGTTACCCGTCCAAAGGCTTTATAATCATGCAGATAGTAGGGAAGCACCACCATTACCCCCCCGGCCGCCACACCGACCAGAAAGGTGAAATTGGCGATATAAAATCCCCAGGAGGTATCCCGGCTCAAACCGGTGATACCCAGACCGAAATCAAGCTGTCTCAAATAAATAAGAAAGCCGACGCCGACGATGACCAGCAAAAAGGTCATCCAGCCATAGTATTTTTTGCCACCTTTAATCGCTAATTCAAGCATATTCACCTCACACTATGTAATAAACAGAAGGCTCCGTGCCCAGGACCTGTTTACGCCGAATGGTGTAATGGGTTCGGATAAGTTCACGGACCTCGGATTCCGGGTCATACAGATCGCCGAAGGCCAGTTTTCCTTCCGAGACCTCCACACAGGCCGGCAGTAGGCCCATGGCTAACCGCTCAGCACAAAAATTGCACTTTTCAACCACGCCCTTCATCCGGGTGGGATATTCTTTATGGATCTCTTTGATGAAGGGGCGCGGATCCCGGTAGTTGAAACTGCGGGCACCAAAGGGACAGGCCGCCATGCAAAACCGGCATCCGATGCAGCGATGAAAATCCATCAAAACGATTCCGTCGGATTCCCGCTTCCAGGTGGCCTTGGTCGGACAGGCTCGCACGCAGGGCGGATTTTCACAGTGGTTGCACAAAACAATAAAAGGCCGGTGCTCAACTTCCTCGCTTAAAAACCGACCGGCTTTTCCGGGAAAGGCGTTGTGGTAATGGGTTTCCCAGATCCATTTAATTTCATGCCGCTTGTTCTTCAAGTGCGGAACATTGTGAATTGTGTCGCAAGCCTCGGCCAGGGGTTCGACATCAGCGGCGGATTCGAATTGTCGCGTATCGATGACCATGGCCCATTGTTTGGCCGTTAGCGCCTTCTCATTCGGTTTAATGACCGGCTTGAGTTCTTCAGCGTGCTCTGCGCCTGCGGCAAACGCATTTAAAACCGGCCTGGCCGCAAGCGCCAGAGACGAAAGTCCAAGTAGTTGTAAAACGCGTCGTCTGCTGCTATCCATCACGAGTTCTCCTTCGGGTTATCAATGTGGCAATCCCAGCAATAGGGCCTGACCGAGGCATAATTGTGACACCGATCGCAAAATTCCGCCTTGTTTGAGTGACAATCCAGACAGGTGTTGGTCAGACTCATATTGTATTCTCGGCCGCTGGGACTTACGTAAGTCCTGTCGCCTCGCCTTACCACCGAATCGCGCCAGACATCCAGCAGCTGCATGTGCTCGGCCTTCATAAACTCGGTGGACCGTACACACACCTTGGCCGCCTTGGCTTTGGCCGTCAGCTCGAGTTCGGGCGCAGGAGCGGCTTTCCCGCGGTTATACCAGAAGGGAAAGGCTGCGATTATAAGAAAAATAATGATACCGCCAATGATAAATTTTTTATCCTTCATCAGTTTCTTCCTCCGAATCACTTTCTAATCCGGGAATATCTTCACCGCGCAAATCGGTGCTCCTGTCATTTTGCCCTTCCAGATTCAAGGCATTGGCCACCAGTTCATGAACGCCGCAGACATCCACTTCGGGAACCCAGTACTCCATCAGGGCCGGTAAAGCGGCCCGGTCGATGGCGCAAACACAGGACAGCATGTTCACACCGTGCTTTTCATGCACATAATTGACAGCGTTGGCTCTGGGCAGTCCTCCGGTCAACCGCAGTTCCATGTCTTCCCCGGCGTTTAGCCCCGCGCCGCTGCCGCAGCAGAAAGTTTGCTCCCGAATGGTGTTGGCCGGCATATCGTAGAAGTGGTTGCACACATTTTCGATCACATAGCGTGGCTCATCAAGCAGCCCCATGCCCCGGGCGGGGTTGCAGGAGTCATGAAAGGTAACCTTGAGGTGATCATTGCGGCGGGGATCCAGATCGAGTTTGCCGTGTTTAATCAGATCGGCGGTAAACTCGGTGATGTGCACCATTTTGGTGGATTTGGCGTTCTCAAATTTGGTCCCCGTGATGGGATTCACCGGCTCTTCCAGAAAATCGGCCGGGCCGTTCATGGTATCCATGTACTGGTTGATCACCCGCCACATGTGACCGCACTCACCACCCAGAATCCATTTGACGCCCAGCCGTTTGGCCTCGGCATACATTTTGGAATTGAGCCGCTTCATGGTTTCATGGGAGGTAAAAAAACCAAAATTGCCGCCCTCGGATGCATAGGTGCTCCAGGTGATGTCAAGGCCGTATTTTTCCTGTAGATAATGAAACAGCATCATGTACCCCGCACAGGTGTAAGTGCCCGGGTCGGCGAACACATCCCCGGACGGGGTAATAAACAAAATATCGGCGCCCTTTTTATTGAATTGCGGCTCCATCCGGACACCGGTAATTTCCTCAACGTCGTCTACAAAAAAGTCGAGCATATCCACAAATGCGTGGGGCTGGATCCCCAGATGGTTGCCGGTGCGATAGCAATTGGCCACCGGGGTGGCAATCCAGTCGATGTTCAGACCGATCAAGTTCAGCAGTTCCCGGCCCATGATGGTAATCTCGGCCGTATCGATCCCGTACGGACAAAATACCGAGCAGCGCCGGCATTCGGAGCACTGGAACATATAGTACCACCACTCTTTTAACACATCCAGCCCCATGGGCCTGGCACCGTTGAGTTTTCCCAGAATTTTACCGGCCCGGGTAAAATCATTGCGATAAACAGAGCGTAAAAGCTCGGCTCTGACCACAGGCATGTTTTTGGGATCGCCGGTACCGATAAAGTAGTGGCACTTGTCAGCACAGGCGCCGCACCTTACGCAAATATCCATGAACACCTTAAACGACCGAAATCGTTCGAGGCGTTCCTTAAAACCCTGGTGGATAATCTCCTGCCAGTTTTCAGGCAACTTCCAGTCCTCTTCCACCGGATTCCATCCCCGGGCATGGGGAAGACCGAGATATTCGACACTTTTCGGATTAGAGGCATAACAGTACATCCCCTTGCGAATATTGAGCGGGGTTTCCATCCAATCCGTATTTGGCGGCCGGTGATCGATCTGGATAAGTTGTTCCGGTTTGGGTAATTCTTCTGCCATAGTTTTCTCCTTATTCTTCCGCTGGCTTTTCTTCTTTCGCCTGCTCTCCGGCTGGCTCTTCAGCCGGTTCTTCGGATAGAACTGGTTCCGGCATTTTATCGACCGGCAATCCGGCTTCTATCATTTTT
Source organism: Desulfobacterales bacterium (assembly GCA_049669725.1). GTDB lineage: Bacteria > Desulfobacterota > Desulfobacteria > Desulfobacterales > JAFDCJ01 > JAFDCJ01. The sequence goes on along the minus strand of JBATKU010000109.1, from coordinate 8,412 downwards.
TCTCTGAATTCATCTTCGTATTCTTCGTAAGTATGAACCGGAACTGGGTAATTCCAGGGATTCACATGCCTTCTGGCCCGTGTGTCCGTGGTCAGGTTACGGGTTGGGCTCAAAAAGACACCGCCCAGGTGCATTAATTTGCTGAAGGGAAAGTAGGCCAGCAAAACACTGACAAAAAAGAGGTGGACAAAAAATACGGTGCCGACCCCTTCGGGAATGGTCGGCTGAAAGGTAACCAGACCCATGGCGAGTTCCTTGGCAGCCGTCACGTCGATCTTAAGAACATAGCGCATCAGTATCCCGGTCAAAGCAATGCCGCAAATCAGAAAGAGCGGGAAAAAATCGGCTGCCAGGGAAATATATCTAACCTGGCGGATAAACAGCCGCCTGGCAAACAGGTAGGTCACCGCGGCCAGCAAAACGACACCTGACAAAAACACCCCCGGCAACCCAAATTGGATATTCGGATACAGGATCTCAATCCTGAAAAAACTGTCCACGTTTTCCACTAGCGTGACAAAAAACGGTACCGGGTCGGTAAAAAACCGCAGGTGTCTGATAAGCACTGCCAAAAAGGCATAGTGAAAAGCCAGGGCCCCCACCCATAAAAAGATTTCAAGCGAGTAGGAAATCCGTGAGCCCTCCTTTAACCGCATTCGCGTATTACGAAACAAAGACCGGAAGGTCAATATTTCCAGGGCCATACGCGCAACGACTTGCCATTTGGTGGCAGGGCAGTCCAGCTGGGAATGTTCAATCCAGGGAAGCGATTTTTGCTGACCACCGGTGGTGGGGATGCGAAAGGGCACCGCCGACCGCGACCAATCGATGATTTTGTAGACAAAACCCACAAAAAACGTGAGCAGTGCCAGATACGGAATGATGATTCCGAAAACAACCTGCAGCCCGATCGCTGTGCCCGCCCAGGCAATTAAAAACAGTACAATAACAGCGATGAGTGATAACATGTACCTTGCATTCATTGACCTGCACCTCGCTTGGAGACTTCACATTACCGCTATCAGACTGAAGCCTCAATTAGGGTTCTACCAGTATTACCAAATTTTTTTTCAAAGAAATCTAATTGGGGAAAAGGCCCCAACACATTCATTTTATAGAGAATTTAGTCCTTAGAAGGGGTTTCGAAACCTCAGATCACGTCCAAAAATCCGCCGGAGGCGGATTAGATGGGGTTTTGAACCACTTCTAGTCTGGAGACTCCACCATCAAACCGGCTCTTTCAAAAGCTCTAAAAGTCCGGTTGCGGGTCTCATTGGCACTGATTTGATAAACCTTTTCCCTGCACTGCATATATATATCAAACGCCATCAAACAAATCTGGTCGATTCTGGATTCAAACTCTATAAATTCAGCCGCCAGGCGGCTGTCTTGTAGTTCTTTTGCAAAATATTTTCTAAGGACCTTTTTCAAGGATAAAATGAATGCGGTGGCTTGAGAGGGGCTAAAGTTTTGAACGGCCCGGATTCTGATAATTGAATCCAGGTGTGAATTGAGGGTCTGGCGATCCATGGTGTGAATAAGTTGATCGAGGATGCCGTCAAGGCCGGTCATCATCGTGCTGCCAACCGGGTTGGCAAATGGATCCGTTTTGCTTTTGAGGAACTCCGCGGTATCAATTGCATAGGTTTGGGCTGCCAGATTAAACCACTGCTTGGCGATGGCAGCTTTATTTTTTGCTAATATTTTTCCCAAACCATTTCCCATTAAAACTCCCGGCGGCCTGAAAGGTAGTTCGATCTCGGAGCCCATAATAACGGTACAAAAAAGACGAGCAGGCCGAAGTGCATACGTATAATCGACTTCAATTTTTCTGTCAAGGATATTTGAAACGTGGTATTTTAATTTGTCCGGCGGCGGATTGGGAATTGGAATTTATTTGAGATTTGGCAACTGGTGCTTGGAATTTATACGATTTTCATTGGGATAGATAACCTCTATGATATCAGTCAGTTACTTTTAATAATAACTAAGGTTGGACAATTCCCAATAGAAGGGCCTGGTCATCGTCGGCAGGACGTTTGCCGGCAAACTTTTCGACATCTGCCATGATCGCTGCAATAACAACCTGGGGATCATTGGTGCTGTCGGTGGCAAGCAGCGAGAGCAATCGCTCTTCACCGTAAGTGTTCTCCTCCATGTTGAACCGTTCGGTGAGCCCGTCAGTGTATACGAGAAACCGATCGCCCTGCTCCAGTTTGGTCTCGGTTACCGGAATCTCTATTTCATAGGGTTCTATCCCCAGAGGATAGACGCCCGGGCAGGGGAGCTCAATGGCCTTTTTATCGGAATTTCGGAATACCATCGGCAGCGGATGACCGGCTCGGGCAATCCGCATGGTTTGCGTTTTGGAATTGTAGTAGGTATACAGGGCCGTCATGAAGCTGGGATCGGCCACCTTGCAAAGGTGTTCGTTAAGGTAGTGCATCACTTCAGCGGGGTCGGCGGCCGACCCGGGATAGGAACGAAAAAGGGCACAGGTCATGGCCATCAAAACTGCTGCAGGGGCGCTGTGTCCCTCGGCATCGGCAATGAGAAAGCCCCAGCAGTTGTCGGGTAATTCGATGATGTCATAATAATCCCCGCCGGCGTAACGGCTGGTTTCATAGTGCACGGCCAGATTAAATCCGTCGATTGGCGGCAGCTGTTTCGGCAGAAGTTTGCGCTGGACCTCGGAGACCACTTTCAGTTCATACTCAAGCTGATCTTTCTGGCTTTCGACTTCCCGCTTTAGCCGATGAATGGTAAGGTGGGTGTTAACCCGTGCAATCACTTCGTCGGGTTGGAAGGGTTTGGTAATATAGTCAACGGCTCCCAATTGAAGCCCTTTAACCTTGTCTTCGGTGTCACCCAGGGCGGAGAGAAAAATCACAGGAATATCAGAAGTTGCCGGGTTGGTTTTTAACTGGCGACAGACCGCATAGCCGTCGATATCGGGCATCATGATATCCAGTAATATAAGATCCGGCAAGGCCTTGCCGGCAATGGCAAGGGCCATTTCGCCGTTTTTTGCAATCAGGAGTTTGCAACCGACCCCTTCCAAGGTTTGAAAAAGAACCTGAAGGTTGGTCGGGTTGTCGTCTACCAGCAATATTGACTCGGTAGCTGAATTATTATTTTCCATCCAATGGACTCCCGGAGTTTAGTGCCCAACCAATAGGGAAGCCGACACATAAAAGCTGTTGATATTTAGTGTTAGGAAAGCGTTTCAATTCCTGATTCAACGGAGTCGGTGATGGGAATCAACGATTGGAAACCACTGACCTCAAAAATTTCTTTCACAAATTCATTCAGGGCACAAAGAACGATTTTACCTTCTCGTCGTCTCATTTCTTTAGCGGCACTCAACAAAACCCTGAGACCGGCGCTGCTTAGATATTCCAACCCTCCTAAATTGAATAACAGCCGGTTCGTCTCTCCCCCGAGGGCATCCTTAACTACTTTTTCTGCTTCCGCAGAAGAATCTGCATCCAATCGTCCATTAATAGCGATGGAGACAATCCCGTTTTCCTCTTTCTGAGTAATTTCCATTTTACGATCCCTTTGATTGGTAAATTTATTTGATCCCTTTCTTTTCTGCACATAAAGTGGTTGTTAAAAAGCCGTTCCGTTATTTGAACACTTTTTTTACAACCACTTTCAACACCCTTCCGTATTTGGATATTATTTTTGAAAGCAGTATAAAATACTATTAATAAAACATTTTCTGCTGTAAATCAATACAGTATTTTCCCACCAGGGGAACTTTTGGTGAGATGGTGTTGTTTCATTTTGACAGGTGCGTTGAATTTTTCGATTGACATTCATATCCATTCCCACCATTTTGATTCAGAATCAAGGAGAGCATCATGGATCAGTGGCATAAAACATCCTGCGTAATGTGTGCCCAGAACTGCGGGCTTGAAGTCAAGGTGGAAAACAATAAAATGGTCAAAGTTCGACCGGACAAGGACAACCCGCGCAGCCAGGGCTATGTGTGCCGCAAGGGACTGAATGTTGACCGCCACCAACACCATGCCCAGCGCCTTTCTCATCCACTAAAACGGGTCGGAAACGATTTCGAACAAATTTCCTGGGATCAGGCCATTGCTGAAATCGCCGCCAAGCTTTCTTCCATCGTCAAAACCTACGGCCCCAAATCCTTTGCTTATATGGGCGGCGGCGGCCAAGGCTGTCACTTCGAAGCGGCCTTTGGTGTCCGACTACTGCGCGGCATGGGTTCCCACTACCATTATAACGCCCTGGGACAGGAGCTCACCGGGCATTTCTGGGCCTGGGGTCGCGCCACCGGTCGCCAGTATCTCTTCGGTGGGCCCGATCATCACAACTCGGATGTTCTGCTGGCCTGGGGTTGGAACGGCATGATGAGCCATCAGATGCCCCAGACAAGGCGTTTTTTGACAGGCTTTGCCAAGGATCCAGACAATGCTCTGGTGGTGATCGACCCCCGCCTCTCCGAAACCGCTAAAATCGCCGACATTCATCTGCCTGTCCGTCCGGGCACCGACGCCCTGTTATCAAGAGCCATGATAGCGATTATACTGGAGAACGGTTGGCAGAGCACCGATTACATCGAACAGCATGTGAACGGATTCGAAAACATCCGTTCCTGGTTTGAGGGATTTGACGCCCGGGCGGCGGTAAAGGTTTGTGAGCTTGATTATGAAAAGGTCCGAGACGTTTGCCACCTGGTGGCCACACGCACATCTTCCATGCATCCGGATCTGGGTGTTTTCATGAGTCGCCACAGCACGGCCACTTCCTGTTTGGGAATTATTCTGCTGGCAATTTGCGGTCGCATCGGGGTGCCCGGCGGCAATGTCATCCCGGGACATTTAATGCCCATCGGGTCCCATTCCGATGAACGCGAAACACGCACCTGGCGCACGGTGGCAACCGATTTCCCAGCCATTATGGGGGTGTTTCCCCCCAATGTCGTCCCTGAAGAAATTTTAAACGATCATCCCGAACGTTTACGGGCCTTACTTTGCAGCAGTTCCAATCCGCTGCGCTCCTACGCGGATACCACGGCTTATGAAAAGGCCTTTTCCCAATTGGAATTGCTGGTAACCTGCGAGCTGGCAATGACCGAAACCGCCCGCCTTTCGCATTATGTTCTGCCGGCCCGCTCGGGCTATGAATCCTGGGACGGGACCTTTTTCACCTGGACCTATCCGGAGATTTATTTTCAAATGCGGCGCCCGATCATCAAACCCGAAGGGGAGCAGTTGGAAGTCAGCCAGATCATGGTTCGACTGGCTGAAGAGCTGGGACTTGTGCCGGAAATTCCCGCGAAACTATACGAGGCCGCCAAAAAGGACCGGCTGGAGTTTGGTATGGCACTGATGAACTACATTCAGGCTGAACCGGCCGCGATGAAAGCGATACCGTTTATCCTGGCCAAGACCCTGGGCCGGGAAATGGGTTCGGCCAATCTGGCCGCTCTGTGGGGACTGCTGAATACCCTGCCCAAAAAATCCCAGGAGAATGCAGCGCGGGTGGGCTTTAAACCGGGGCTGACACTGGGCGAAGAAATTTTCCAGGCCCTGCTCGATCATCCGGAGGGCCTCTGGATCGGCCGCTGTGACACCGAAAAAAACCTGGAAACCTTGCGCACGCCGGACGGACGAATTAACATCGCGTATCCAGAGATGGCCGACTGGATTCAAAGCATCGACCCAGCGTCGGAAGCAGCCGCCCTGGATGAAAACAAACAATGGCCGCTTATATTGGTTGCCGGACGCCATATGGACATGAATGCCAATACCCTGATGCGGGATCCATCCTGGAACAAAGACCGGCGGGCCTGCACCCTGGCAATCAATCCTGAGGATGCCGATAAGCTGGGTATCGAAGACGGGCAGCCGGTAAACATAACAACCGAGGCCGGCAGCGCGGAAATTGAATTGGAAGTCACCGGAGCCGTCAGGCCGGGCCAGGTAATGATTCCCCATGGCTTCGGCCTGGAGTATGAAGGTGAGGTCTACGGCGCCAATGTAAACCGACTTACCAAAAACACTCACCGCGACAAGCTGGCCGGAACCCCGCTGCATCGCTTTGTGCCCTGCAGGGTGGAGGCAACCTGACCAGGAGCTAAGACATTTGATGCATCACTTCCGGATTCTATAGAATACAGCCATATTTTTGTAAGGTTCTCTTATTGTCTCAATCGATGAGGCTGGAAACAAAAATTTGTGGGAGCGGCTTTCCAGCCGCGATCCGGTGAGTAGCAGCAATGGGCTAGTCGCGGCTGGAAAGCCGCTCCTACCAAAAGAAATCTGCAGAATAATTTCAATTATGGTGTATGTGTCTATCAAAACACCTAAAGCATAAACTGAAAGGAAATCACCATGGAAAACGAACAAAAATCACCCTATGACAGTCATGTCTTTGTATGCACCAATGACCGCGGTGGCGTCCGCAAGTCCTGCGCCGATGGCAACAGCCAGGAAATCAGAGCCCGGCTAAAAGCAGAAATTAACAAACGGGGCTGGAAGGGTCGGGTGAGGGTATCTCAATGCGGCTGCATGGGACTTTGCGCCAAAGGTCCCAATGTGATGATTTATCCGCAACAATCCTGGTTTCCGGCTGTAAATAAAGAAGATGTAGATGATATTATCGTCAAACTTGAAAACATGCTTGAGAAATGATTTAGAAAGGAAGGAAAGAGCCATGTATTTTGACAAACCCGGAAAAGACAATACGGATCTAACCTTGCAGCTTGCCGCTGAAAGGGCCAAAGAACTGGAGATAGATGAAGTGGTGGTGGCAACTACCACCGGCAGAACGGCATATAAGGCCATGGAAGTATTCAAGGGAAAACGGCTGACCGCGGTTACCTACCATTGCGGCTTTAAGGAACCCTTTCAAAACCGTATGGCCGATGATGTCAGAAAAGATATCGAAGGCAAAGGCATCCGGGTCATAGCATCCAGTCACGCGCTCTCCGGTTTAGAACGCTCGGTGGCCAAAAAACACTCCGGCACTTATCCCGTATTGATGATTGCCGATACATTACGTCTCTTGGGACAGGGCACCAAGGTGGCCGTGGAAGTTGCCGTAATGGCGGCGGATGCCGGCACACTAACCGGAAATGATATTATATCCATTGGAGGGTCCGGTGGCGGGGCAGATGCAGCTCTGGTTTTAAAGCCGGCGCACCAGAACAATTTTTTTGACCTGAGGATCAGAGAAATTATTTGCAAACCAAGGGCATTCTAGTCAACCGCTTAAAATGCTTTTTATAATCGGCATATCCCCAAAAATAAAGATCATAGATCAGAATGCCAGGCGTTGTCCGGTATGCGGTTTGCACCAGGCCTATAGCAGGCGCATCGATCACTATTTTCAGATCTTTTTCATCCCGGTGGCCCGGGTCAAAAAAGGCGAGCCTTTCGTTCTGTGTGAACGCTGCTACCGGACCAAGGACGAATTCAGTCGGGAATTCTCGCCCTCTCAGGAAAAATCCGGGCTGCTGTGTAAATTCTGCGGCAACCCGATCCGCAAAGAATTCTACTACTGCCCTTACTGCGGCAAAAAAATTTAGAAGCCATTTTAGAAATTTATCAGATGCAAAATAGCGACGGACGGCCAGTAGAACGCCACATTGTTCTGGTGGCACCTGAAATACACTGGAATACAGGCAATATCGGTCGCACCTGTCTGGCGACAGATACTTGTCTGCATCTTATCAAACCCCTGGGATTTTCCCTTGACAGCCGTGAAGTGCAACGCGCGGGTCTGGATTACTGGGATCGTGTCAAACTGACTCTCTGGGAAGACTTCGACGGATTTGAATCCGAAATGGCGCCTGCAAAAAACGAGGTGGCGCTTTTTTCGAAAAAAGGTGCCGCCCCTTTCTGGTCAATGCCCACACCCGATCGGCTATTTCTCATTTTCGGATCGGAAACCAGAGGACTGCCTACAGAAATCCTGAACAAATATGGCGATGCCACCTATCATATTCCCATGACAACCGAAACCCGGTCGTTGAACCTCTCTACCGCCGCCGCTATCGCCCTTTATGAAAGTCTGCGCCTGGCAAATCCCTTTCACGGCTGGCCTCACAAGAAATGACCTCATAGGAAGCAACAGTGAAAACGTGGCGGGTTTCAACGTCCTTTATGACGTTATTGATCAGCAGGTTGGCAGTATTTTAAAAGTTAAACCATTGCCGAATGAGGTTTCAGGAGACACCTGTGTGCTTGTTTCCTTATATACCGGCTATTTGACAGAATTAAGAATGTGTTTATATTTGTTTTGCAAATTTTAGACCAATGAAAAATGGGACACAGATGAACACAGATCTCCTCGGATTTAAGATCAGAGGGATTCAAGAATTCAAATCAGAAGTCCCTGGCCCAGACCTGAATTAAGAGGATCGTCCCTGAAGGC
>JBATKU010000108.1:0-5717 GCA_049669725.1 Desulfobacterales bacterium | reverse complement strand
GCCGCGATCTGTGCGAACACCCCGAAACTAATCGCGGCTAAAAGCCGCTCCCACCACTGATTGCTCCTTTTAATGCCACCAAAGATTATTTGCAAACCGCATCGTTCATCTATCTTTTATCAAGGCCTGCACCCTCCTTCAGGCCTACATAAGCTTGGATAAAAATCAACCGGTGTTGGTTTGAAAATGCCAATTTCAGAACCATATTGTATGAACAAAGTTGAGTAGCTATGATGTATTTTTTAATTCGTTGATAGGACGTAATGTCGATGAAATGGTGCGTGTTGTGGACGCCTTGCAATTTGCCGAGCAATACGGTGAAGTCTGTACGGCCGGGTGGAAAAAGGGTGAAGAGGGCATGAAGCCCACTGCGGAAGGGGTGGCAGATTATCTAAAAAAACACTCTGCCGACCTCTATCACTTTAAATGTTTGTTTTTGAGACAGCTTCTAGAACAGTTGGAGCCTCTGCCGATAGACATCCGTCACTGTTTTCGGATCATCGGTAATGACGATGTTATCCCTTATCCAGGCCGGCGCCCTGCCCTGTTTGATCATTTTATTGATTTGTTCGTCAATCCCGTTCCAGTAATCACCGGTTCCCTCGGTGTCGAATAAGATAACCGGCACCGGATCCAGGATCGCAAGCTTCATATTGCAAAGTGTGATGCCGAGCTCTTCCAGCGACCCCAGGCCACCGATGTTGAAAATCGGAAACGAAGCAATTTCGAACCACTTCTGGCGGCTGTGGCGGCAGGTTGCCTGAAAAACCTGGCAAAAATCCACATCGGTTGTCATTGACTGATCGGTAATATCCAAAAAATTTGCACCGGAAAGAATGCCGCGTTCCCGGGCCAGTGTATTGGCCTGTTCCATCACCCCGCTTCCGCCGCCGGTGACAATTCCAATACGTTTGCCCCAGAAGTCAATAAGGGAATCCATCAAAGCCCCGAGTCGGTCTTCACCCCCCCGGGAAAGCTTCTGGTTCGATCCGTAAAAGGCAAACAGCATGGATTTGTGAAAATCTGCATTCCGTTCCGGCGCCACAAAGTACCCCATACCGTCGCGCATGGTGTGTTTCATGAGTCGTCCGTTCAGGCCCGAAACCCAGTATACTTCGAGGCCGAAGGCATAGTATTCCTCCAGGCGGTGGTGATCCTGCTGCGATAAAAAGGGACCGTGTTCACAGGACGGCTCATAAAAATAAAGCGCTTTGAGTTTACCTTCACAGGTCAGGTTGATAATGTCGCGATGCTCGATGATATTGGGAAAAAATTTCAATGCCAGTACGGCCGGACCATTGTTGACAACCTCCTCAATTTTTGAAGTTGCATATACATGCGCACATTCGCTGATCGGCGAAAAATCCCGCCTGGCCAGAGCGCACATGGCCCGGGTTACTTCGCAATTTGGACCGGGACCGTTTAAAAAGAATTCGGCTTTATCCAACTCTTCCGCATCACCCTGGATAAGGGCTACGGGTTTGTCGATAAAATGGCAGGTAGAATGGTCCAGGCTGTTAAAGCGCTGCTCCAATTCGCGCATCTGTTGATAAGAATAGCTGCTATTATCTCTCCGGGCGGCTTTTTGAGGCCTTTGACTGTTTCGTGACCTGGCAGCATGATATATCTTGGCCGATATCAGGGGATTGACAATGGGGTGATCGCTCTGGTTAACAATTTCCAGATAAATTCGAATGCCCCGGGTTTTGATGGGATCCAGGACGGTGGCCGGAAGATTGCGGCCCATGGCAAAGCCGCTCTGCAATACAACAAAGTGCTCATTGAGATACATCGAGCAGGTGGTTACAACGCCCTCTCCCGGCGCAACGGTGACCGCAGACACAGCTTCGCGAACCTGATAACGATTGAGAAGTTGACGGCCGTCTTTGCGGAGCAAAATTCGACCCAGTGTTTTTTTATCCAATGGCTCCTTAAAGCGGCATACGACCTTATGGGGAGCAATGACGATACTTCCATCGCTCGAAATGGTGGTCGAAGCCGGCAGCTTCAACTCGGCACGATCAATCGCCTCCAGAACTTCGTCGGAACTCAGCAGGGCTTCAGGATCACAGAAAACCAGCCGTCCGACAGGCAATCCCAGGGTAAATAGATCTTTCATCTCCTCCAGACCCGGATATCCGGCTATTACTGCGGATGCCACCAGGGTCAGAGTGATCTTACTTCCTTTGATAGAATCCGCACTGGGTGGATCGCACTTTATCTGTATGCCGAGACGGGCGATCCTGGAACGCTCACTGAATACAATATGCTCCGGCTGGGTTTCAAGTTGGTCGATCATTTCCTCGCTGAGCCCAAAAGTGGTTTCGAAGGTCATCGACTGGGTATTCACATCTAGAACCCTGGAAATAACCCCGTCTTCAGATTGTAAAAGTCCGCGAAACATATGGTTATTTTTATGTATCCTGGCCATTGCCCGTCCTCGTATCGTATCCCGCAGAAACCGAATCGGGAGTATTCATCATTCGTTTTTAGTCACATAGTGCTTCAATTCGCAATTACAGTGACATATTAACATGATCATTTATTTGAAAATTACAAATGAAAGAAAAACAGGCCTGCCCCACAACAACACATCAGTTGGCATATTTGAAGGAAATAGGGAGGGGATTTTGCAGAAATTTCGGCTCAGTATAAGGCAGCCCGGGCTCAGATTTCTGTTCCTCATGAACAAATAGTAACGCGGTTATGAATTCAAACGCGATGGGCGGAAAAAGCCCTATCAGGCCCCCGAATTCTCCAGTAGATTCTCAATTATATTCATCAACGATTGGTTGACAGTGTTCCCCTCTTTCAGGTGACACAATTTCATCTCTTTGGCCATCATATTATCGAGTACCCACCCAAACCCCAATTTATCAAAGAATATGATTGTTTCCTTATCCATTTCCCGATTAACCTCCGTAAGCAATCTTCTTCTCCTTTAAAAGATTCAATAATTTGCTAATAATACGATAACCTTTCTAAATAATTTACTGATTTAGTCCTGGCGAATACATTTTCAGCCGTTTTTTGCGCCGATATTAATATATCGTCACATTGGGTGATTTTCTTTAGCAAAAGTTCAAAATGGGGTGCAATGAGGCCATGCCTTGTCAATATCGAATATAAATAATATATTGGAACTTATGATCAATTCCCGGAATCAAACCCCAGATCAACCCGCTGAAGGCAGGGTGCCAAACGGCCTGTTTATTATGGATCTCGACGGCACCTTGCTGCAATCGGATCGGACGTTTGCCGTCCCTGATCTATCAGCTCTGAGAAAACTCGGTGAACTGAATGTCGTTCGAACCATAGCCACCGGTCGATCACTGGCCTCCTTTAACACTGTGGCTGTATCGGATCTGCCGTTAGACTACATAATTTTTTCAACGGGCGCGGGTGTTATGCGATACAGCAACGGCGAGATTATCCGCAAGGTACGCCTCCAAACCCATGAAGTTAGGCGGGCCTGCGAGGTTCTGAATGGCTGCCGACTGGATTTTATGGTTCATCGAACCATACCGGATAACCATATGTTCGCTTACTTGCGCTCAAACGCTGGAAATACAGATTTTGAAAGGCGAATTGAGCTTTATAAGCAATTCGCCATCCCTTTAGAGGATGCTGCGGGTGATTTCGGTCCGGCAACTCAGCTTCTGGCGGTTGTGCCTCCCCGAAATGCCAAATCCGCCCTTGATAAAATTCGCGCCGAAATGACGGATTTTAACGTGATCCAAACGACGTCACCGCTGGATGGAAAATCTACCTGGATCGAGATATTCCCCTGCACAGTCTCCAAAAGCCAGACAGCGGCCTGGCTGGCAGATACATTGGGAATTGACCGTCGATCGATCGTATCGGTGGGAAATGACTACAATGATCTTGATTTGCTCGAGTGGACTGCGAACAGCTACGTGGTAGACAATGCACCGGCAGATATCAAAAGCCGTTTTGCCTGTGTCGCCTCCAATAACAACGGCGGAGTGGCGGAAGCCGCCAGATGCTGGATAGAACAGCAGCTCAAAGCTCATAGCTGAAAGCTGATAATCAAAATGATAGAATCCTTTTTTACTATGAGCTTTGAGCTTTCAGCTATGAGCTATTATTTCCGAAATCCGCAATCCCAAATCCCTAATCGAGTTATCCCGCCACTTCCTTCAACGCCTCTTCAAATATGGACAGACAGGTATCGACTTCCCCCGGTTTTACGGTTAAAGATGGGCAAAACCGTATGCTATTCTCACCGCAACCCAACACCAGCAGCCCCTTTTCAAATGCTCTTTTGATGATACGAGGTCGCATAGCGGTGGCCGGCTCTTTGGTTTCTCGGTCTTTTACCAGTTCAACGGCTACCATCAGGCCTTTGCCACGCACATCGCCCATGCATTCAAAGGTTTTTTGCAGCTCAAACAGTCCATCCATCAAGCGCCTTCCCTGTTTCTCGGCGTTTTTCATCAAATTATTCTCAAGCAATTCAATGGTTGCCATGGCCGCCTGGCAGGAAAGGGGATTACCGCCGAAGGTGGATGCATGGGACCCGGCCTCCCAGTTCATAATTTTGGTCTTGGCAATCATGGCACCCAGCGGCAGTCCCGAAGCGATGCCTTTGGCCAGGGCCATAATATCTGCCGTTACCCCGAAATGCTCCATTGCAAACATCTTGCCCGTGCGGCCCATACCGGACTGCACTTCATCGGCGACATACAGAATACCGTACTTCTTGGCGATCTTGTACAATTCTTTATGAAACCCCGGCGGTGGGACGATATAGCCGCCTTCCCCCTGAATCGGCTCCACAAAAATCGCAGCCACTTCCTCGGCCGGTACCGTGGTTCTGAAAAGTGTATCCTCCACCCAATGCACACAATGCAAACCGCATTTTGGATAAGTGAGGTTGTAAGCGCAGCGGTAGCAGTAGGCATAGGGGATGTGAGTGATGCCCGGCACTAACGGATTGTAGTTTTTTTTCTGGACCGTTTTACTGGCGGTCAAAGAAAGGGCACCCATGGTTCGCCCATGAAAGGCACCGAAAAACGCAATATTCAGTTCCCGTTTGGTGTGCCAACGCGCCAGCTTAAAGGCGGCTTCCACCGCCTCGGCACCGGAATTGCCGAAATAGGCCCTTCTGGCCGACCGACCGGGGGCCATTGCCGCCAGTTTTTCCGCCAGAATGATCTGGGGCGTGTAGTAAAAATCAGTGCCTGACATGTGCAGTAGCCGATCCGCCTGGGACTTAATGGCTTTAACCACACGGGGATGACAGTGACCGGTGGAATTGGTTGCGATGCCGGCGGTAAAATCTAGAAAAATGTTCCCATCCACATCATGGACCCAGAGCCCTTTGGCTTTATCAACAACTAGCGGATAAACCCGGGTGTAAGAAGGAGACACAAATGATTTATCCAGTTTGATGAGCTTTTTGGCCCGGGGTCCGGGTAACGATGTTTTTATTTGCGGTGATTTCATATTGATTCCTTTCTCGAATAAAATCGCGATCGGCTCTACCCAATGTTTTACAGATCTGATTTATGACCAAAATGATCAGTATAGTCGCTAAAAACGGCAGTTTATCGCGATTTTAAATTTAGGTCAAGGATTGAATCGACTACAAATACCCGGCACCAAGTTGCCGCAGGTTAAAAAAGCTTCCCTGGCGTCTGCGCAGCCTTGGTCCAGGGTAGAAGGATTGTTTCCAAAGCAGCACAAATTAAAGC
>JBATKU010000107.1:0-1547 GCA_049669725.1 Desulfobacterales bacterium | reverse complement strand
GGCGTGCTCCGTATAAGTTAGATTTATATCACTGATGTGATCAACAATTTTTCGATTAATTTCTTCCGGCACCCGTTGATCAAAACAGCGATTTCCGGCTTCCATGTGAAAGACTGGTATTTTGCGGCGTTTGGCGGATATGGCTGCCAGACAGCTGTTGGTATCCCCCAGGAGCAAAAAGGCATCCGGTTTTTCCAAAGCCATGACCCTGTCAGAGTTGGTGATAACATTTCCGATGGTCTCCGCAGGTGTCTCAGCAGCGGCAGCAAGGGAATGGTCGGGTTTGCGGATGCCCAGCTGTTGGAAAAATATTTCATTGAGCTCATAATCATAGTTCTGGCCGCTGTGGACCAGGATATGATTGGTGTGCTGATCCAGTTCATTGATAACGCGACAAAGCTTTATGACTTCGGGCCGCGTCCCTAAGATCGTCATCACTTTGATTGTCATTCTAATCCCCCATCCGGTTGATCAATGGCCCTAAATTTTCTAAAAGTATCGTTGAGAATCAATCTGATTTCTCATTTATGAAATTCTGGATCTTTTGTACGAGCTTTTCTGCTTCATCATACCAATCGCTCACCTCATGTGCTTCAAAATTTATTAAAACGGTATTTAATTAAAGTCAGCGTTTCTTTTTTCATAAAAACAATCCATCGCGTCTGATATTTTGATATAATGGCATAGCTCTTTGCAACTTCGTCTATAAAATAAAGCTAAGTCGATTGAATTGTTTCAGATAATTGTAGACAACCTAATTTAACTGTTTAATAGTTTACAAATAAAATTTTTGCGAAAAATTTTAGCGGAGCAACTCCTCATCGTTGGATACTTCGACATCCTCAACCATGAGCCGATGATTTTTAAGCAATTCAATGGTACCTTCAAGGTCAAGGACCGAATCCTCTGAACTGTATTCTTTGGACAATGCGTTTGGCTGCTGTTTCTTGTTGGTGCTCAGCTCCGGCAGCATGGAAAGAATGGAATAATAATCACCCCTTTGGATACAGTGGTTGGCTTCTTCTTCGGAAACCAGAATCTCATGCATTTTCTCACACGGTCTAATCCCGGTTACTTCTATCTCGATAGATCGATCACCACTCAAGGCCCTTGCAATGTTCATGACGGTGGCTGAAGGCGCACGCGGAATGTAGGTTTCCCCCGGATCGGCTTCTTTTAAGGCCTCAAATACAGTGTCGACGGCCTGATCCAGGCTGAGAAGAAATCTGGTCATTTCAGGTACGGTTACCGTCACCGGACCGCCATTTCTAATTTGGTCAATAAAGAGCGGAATGACCGACCCCCGGGAGGCCAGGACATTACCATAGCGAACACATATGAAACGTGTAGCCGGATTTAATATGTTTGCAGTTGTGATAATTCTTTCCTGGATCGATTTGGTCATCCCCATAACATTTATCGGCTTACAAGCTTTGTCGGTGCTGATAGCGATAACGGTATCGACGTGGTAGTCATTTTCTCTTATCGCCTGCACAATGTTAGAAGCCCCCATACAGTTCGTCAATACCGCCTGCGTGGGAAAATAC
>JBATKU010000106.1:0-25235 GCA_049669725.1 Desulfobacterales bacterium | reverse complement strand
CCCGGGGTGGTGGGAAAAATTACCGAAATTCATGCCGTCTACTATCATGAGAATTGGGGATTTGATTTCAGCTTTGAAACCGAGGTCGGCAAGGAACTCTCCGAGTTCGTCGGTCAATTCGATGCGGACCGGGATGGTCTGTGGGTCGCAACAAAAAATAGGCGGTTTGCAGGCGCCATCGCCATAGACGGTCGCAATGCCTTCACCGACGGTGTGCGCCTGCGGTGGTTTATTGTTGTGCCGGAATTTCAAAAAAGCGGCATCGGCCAAGAATTAATTTTACAGGCCATCGACTTCTGCAAACAAAAGGGCTATCCGAAAGTTTTCCTTTGGACATTTGAAGGGCTGACAAAAGCACGAAGGTTATATGAAGCCGTAAACTTTCGTTTGTGCGAGGAAGACAAAGTAGCTCAATGGGGACAAACTATCAAGGAGCAGAAGTTTGAACTCAAGTTATAGATAGGGACACGGATTAACGCGGATTTTACAGATTGGGAGCGGCTTTTGGCCGCGATCGTTTTAATTCGCGGCTGAAAGCCGCTCCCACAGGTGTCTTTTTTTTGCAACTTGGACATACCGGATAAGCGCATTTATTTTTTGTCTGTGTGAATCTGAGCAAATCTGTGTCCAAATTATTTAAAGGGGGGATAACATGCAAAAAGTACAGGTCAAATTCGGAGAATGGATTGAAGGTGGATTTAATCTGTATAAAGCCAATTTCGGGACCCTCGTTCTGGCGTCCATCTTTGTGGTGGTGATCAGTGCCATCACGGCCGGCCTCCTGGCCGGCCCCATGCTTGCCGGGCTGGCCCTGGTAACCCTGCAACTGCTGGACCGCAAGGGACCTCCGCCGGAAGCCGGCAAGGTTTTTAAAGGCTTTGATTATTTCCTGCAGTCATTTCTTTTTGTGGTTGTCTGGGGAATCGGCATATTGATCGGCTCGGTTATCCTGGGGGTGATTCCCGTCATAGGACAGCTGGCATCCATCGCTTTCGTCTATGCAGCCCAGGCATTCTTGATGTTCGGTATGTTTCTTATTGTCGACAGGGGTATGGATTGGTTGCCGGCCTCCACGGAAAGCATCAACATCGTGAAAGCCAATTTTTGGCCATTTTTCGGGTTATCCGCAGTCGCCGGAATCATCGGCAGCATCGGTGCCATTGCCTGCGGCATCGGCGTTGTGTTCACGATACCGATTCAAGGTTGCATTCTGGCGGTTGCCTACCGGGAGGTGTTCGGTGGTTCAGGAGACAGATGACAGAGGTCAGATGACATAAATTAGAGATCAACGCCGCCGCTGGCCGGAAAAGCGGCCAGTCTATTCTTAAAAGAAACTTTGTCCTTGGAAGGTTTCGTATGCCGGATTGGTCTGGTTTTCACCACATAACCCCGCCCGCCTCGCCTGAGCGGGTCGCGTTGGCGGGCAGGCCGCAACGTGCAACCCGGAACAAATACCGACAGCCAGTAACCAGAAACCAGCTGCCAGACTGCCAGAAACAGCAATTATGATTATAAGCAACCTTCATAGCGATATATATCCCCGCACCCGATTAGAAATTCTCGGAATCAGACTTGCTTTGGCACTGACCACCGGCATCCCCTTGCTGCTTTCATTTGTGGTTCCCATTAAACGGATAATCCTATTTGAATGTCCTTTTTTAAATATTACTGGCCTGCCCGGCCCTTTTTGCGGGTTTACCCGTTCCATATGGGCCATCTCTGCCGGTGATTGGACCTATGCCACCGTCAACTGCCCGCTTGCCTGGCTGCTATATGCCGCTTGGGTCAGTGTATTCGCCTGGAATGCCGTCTGTATGCTGCCCATGAACAAAATGGCAAGGCCGTGGATTTTTCGCCTGACCCGAGTTCAGGCAAACCGGGCTATCGGGATCGTCCTCGCCCTTGTTTTGTTCAACTGGATATACCGACTGTGCCTTGGGCTTACCTGATACCAGTTCCATAACAAAATCTCTTCGATCTCTTTCAAATCTTGAATTTTCTTTTTTACCGCTTTCCGAAAGAATGTTCTAACATAAGGAATTGCGGTATAAGTGGTTGTAGAAAAAAGCGGTTAGAATAGCGTTAGGCTTTTTTGACAACCACTATAAAGTGCATAATTTAGCTGATATCAACATATCGTCTGATAAAAATTCATTGAGTCAATAAGGCCCCCTAAAAGGAGGGAATATTATGAAAGAAAAACGTAATGTACACTTAAAGGTTCAGGAACTCTGCGATTGCTATGCCACCAGCGATCCCCTCAAAGAAATGTCCGTCGTCAAAAATGGCGCGGATAAAGATGAAGCTGCTCTCAAATGGCTGGCTTTAGCCTCACTGCACGGTGTCAACAACAATGCCAAAGAAGTGACCATTACCCGCTCCAAAGGTGGTGAGGTACGGGTCACTGCTAAATACCGTGAATCTGAGCTGCCGTCTCCGGGTCCTGAAATCAGTGCCAAAATATTGGAAGCCGCGCGGGAAGTCACCCATATCGAAGGCGATAAAGGCAAAACCCCCCTATCCCTTGGAATCCGTAATGACAGTATCGAGCTCCAGGTGAAAATAGAAACCAAAGATGGCCGAGAAAAAGTAACCCTTAAATTTCCTGGGTGATGCGTGAGATGGTTCCTGTCGCAGTCTGGCATAAGGAGACATCAGTCATGGTTGAGCTAAGAAAAAAGGAGTTGCACGAGATTACGGTGGACAACCTCGCTCCGCCTTTTAACGAGTACGAATATTTCAAAAACCGCGATCACCTGCCCTTCCGTTATCAGGCCAAGATATTTGATATGGTCAACGCCTGGTGGCTGGCAGAAGCGTCTACTCTGGTTTATTCCGAACCGGATTTTGTCACTGAAACGTTTCAGAAAAATGCGGGGTTTGCGCAAGTAAAATTTTTTGAAGACAAAACGACCCAGTGTTTTGTTGCCAGCAACAACCAATTCGCCGTTGTGGCTTTCAGGGGATCAGAAGCACGCTTAAGAGACGGGGATTCAGATCCCGGTTATATATTCGCGGACTGGGTGGCAAATTTCAATTTTTTGCCCGAAGAATGGGATCAAGGTGGCAGTGTCCACAGGGGATTTAAAGCCGCTCTCGCAGAAGTGTGGATTGACCTTAAAGCCTATATCACCGGCCTTCAGAAGAACAGTCTAAGGATCTGGATGACAGGTCACAGCCTGGGCGCAGCCCTGGCCACTCTGGCTGCCGCCCGGTATGGCAATGTGCAGGGGCTCTACACCTTCGGATCTCCTCGTGTCGGAGATCAGGATTTTAAGAAGGACTTTAATGTGAATGCCTATCGATTCGTCAACAACAGCGATATCGTAACCAGGGTACCGCCTGCAAGCCTGTATTGCCACGTCGGAGAGCTCAGGTATATCGACAGCGAGGGCACCATTCATGACAATCCCAATCGCTGGGAAAGCTGGAGTGACGATATTCAAGATAAGATTAAAAATGTGTTCAATAGTCTAGGTTATACAAAAAAGGGCTTCACAGATGTGCTGTTTGAACCCGTAGTCGATCATGTCCCCACCCGCTATGCGATCCACATCTGGAACAACATTCCTGTAGTTGACTAACGATCGCATCAAGAAATTGTTTGACAATCATAACTGCTTCAATATATCTAGAATTCTAATAAAAGGAGGACTATATAAATGGGTAAAGGTGATAAACGCTCAAAACGGGGAAAGATCGCTCGTGGCACCAGCGGTGCACGCCGTCCCAAGAAAAAAAAGAAAAAAGATAAATAATATCTTCTGGGATACAAATCCCGCCAAATCCGGGTCCCAGTTACCAGATAGACGCCCCCAGCACCTGAGGGTACTGGGCATACAATTCAGCCGCCCAGGGCAGATCCACCTCCATAGCCTGGGTTTCTGACTATGCAATATTGTCATATATTCAGCCAAACTCGGTGACCAATACCGTATCTTTTCCCTCCTCCGAATAGTTTTTATAAACTTCCCCAAAAAAAGTGCTTGAATTCTGACTGTCATGCCGGTCCCTGATCAAGTCCGGGATGACAAAACAGCAACATATGCATTTTTACCAATTCCGAAACAGTCTGCTTTGCGGGAGTGATGCGCTGTCAATCAGCATGAGAAATTGCCTTTCGATATTGATATCTGCAACCCAACATTATGTAATTATTCCTATAGCCTTCGAATTAAACTGTTGAAATATTGTTACAGAAGCATATATTTGGTTGCATGCAGACCCTCTCCAAGCGAATTGAAGATATAATACTCCAGCATGATAATCGGGGAATGCGCCAGGTACGTGGAGCCCTGTCACCCGGCTATTGTTACCGGGCGGCCCGGATGATCCTGGACAACAGGGGGGCGGTCCTGATCGGAACCGGGTTCCCGGTTTCCGGTAGCTTTGAAACGGACGGACCTATCGGCGCTCTCGCACTGTATCGTGTGCTAACCGAACTGAATTGTGAGCCGGTATTGGTCTGTGCCCCGCCCATATCAAAGATCTTCTCGCGGAATTATATGACCTGGGAACTGCCGCTGGTGGACTGGGATAAGAGCAAGCCGGCAGTCATGAAAGCTTTAAAGAATTTGCAGCCACGTCTCATCGTTTCCATTGAGCGCCCTGGAATTACTGCTGACGGACGTTATTATAATATGCACAAAACGGATATTACCGAACTCACCGCAAAATTTGACATTTTTTTACAGGAAAGCAAAAGTCCCAGTATTGCTTTTGGAGACGGCGGCAATGAAATCGGTATGGGTAATGTTCGCGATACACTGGCCGCACTGGATATAATTCCCGCGGACACCACCTGCGACGAACTGGTAATAGCCTCCGTTTCAAACTGGGGCGTATACGGTGTCATCGCAGTCCTTTGCCGGCTTTTAAATCAGGATTTGTTCAATATTTTTGATCCGGAAACCATAGTCAACTACCTGGTGGACAATGGCTGTGTTGACGGGGTTACCAGCCGCCAAGAATCCAGTGAAGACGGGTTTCCCATCAGTGTCGGCATTTCAATTATTCAACAGCTTCGCGATTTAGTATTCGCTTAAAAATCAGCCCGGTCTGCTTAACAATGGATCTAAATATAATAAAAAATGCAGGAGAGGAGAAATTATGGAAGGCAAGCCGCCCAATGATCGGAGAGCCGAGTGTGAGGTCGACAGCATCTTTACGGACCGCTGGTCGCCGCGTGCTTTTTTATCCGAACCACTACCTGAGCACCAAATAAATTCTCTGTTTGAAGCCGCCCGTTGGGCGCCCTCGTGCTTTAACGAACAGCCCTGGCTATTTGTATATGCAACCGAGCCCGAACAACGCCAAAAAATTGTCTCTGTTCTTGTGGAAAAAAATCAACGCTGGGCAGGCAAGTGCCCGCTGCTGATGTTCGTTCTGGCACGCCGCCACTTTAAAGAGGGCGGAAGAGAAAATCGCCACGCACCCTTTGATGCCGGTTCGGCCTGGCTGTCGCTGGCTCTGCAGGCTCGCCGACTGGGGCTTTACGCCCATGCCATGGCCGGTTTCAGCATTAAAAAAGCCTATGAGGTCCTTGGCGTATCCGACGAAGAATATCTGATAATGGCGGCCATTGCAGTGGGGCGCAAAGGCGACGTCGATCAACTGCCTGAAGATATAGGCGCTATGGAATCACCCAACACGCGTAAACCGTTGGCAGAGGTCGCAACGGATAAGTTTCCGTTAGGCGATTAAATTGCGAACTGACATGTCACGGATAAAAGTCCAAAAAAATCCCAGTCCGGAAAAGTTAACCGAATCAGGGAAATGATCATTGAGCAGAAGCAGCTTTATGTTGAGGTTTCACTGTAGGAGCGGCTTTCGATTCGGCTGAGCTTGTCGCAGGCCAGCCGCGAATCAAGTTGCTATTTAGAAGATTCATCGCGGCTGGAAAGCCGCACCCACACTTAATAACCTTAATTATATAAATTAGCCGAAAAAAAATAAGCGCCTGGTAATGGCTGAGCCTAAGATTGTAGATACCCACACCCATATCTGTGATTCAAGTTTTGACTTAGATCGTGGTGAGGTGCTTAATAAGGCCGCTGAAGTCGGTGTTGGTGCGGTCATTGCCGTGGGTGAGGATATGGCCGATGCCCGGCGAAATATTGAGCTGGCTGAAAAGCATGCGATGATTCGACCGGCCGCCGGGCTTTATCCGACCATCCTTGACCTGGACCAGGCAACACAGATGCGTTCGTTTATTCGTAATGAGCGCTCAAAACTGGTTGCCATTGGAGAAGTCGGGCTTGATTTCTGGGTCGTTAAAGAAAAGCCCCAAAAGGAGCTTCAAAAAGAAATCTTAAAAGGCTTTATCAACCTGTCCAAAGAACTGGGTCTGCCGCTCAACATCCATTCCCGCTCAGCCGGCCGGCATGCAGTTTCGTTGCTGCTGGAATACGGGGCAACCCGGGTCCAGATGCACGCCTTTGACGGCAAGGCTTCGGCGGCCTTGCCGGCCGTGGAAGCAGGATTTTTTTTTTCAATCCCTCCCTCGGTGGTCCGCTCAAGGCAAAAGCAAAAGCTCGTCAAGCATCTTCCCCTGTCATGCCTTCTGGTCGAAACCGACAGCCCCGTGCTGGGACCCGATCCCAGGCAGCGCAACGAACCTGCCAACGTCACCATCGCCATTCAAGCCATCGCGGAAATAAAAGGCATTGCTGAGGAGGCAGTTATAGATACAGTTAGCGAAAATACTATTTGTTTGTATGGTAATATAGGGGATGAAGATAAATAGGGCATTTTAGATATTGGCACCCGGCGGAAGACGATTAAGGTGTGCCTAAACCGCAACTTATTGTCTTTTGAAACATGCAAACGCTTCCCGGCACATATGCACTGATCTTCTCCGCTTCTCACAATAGCGAAATAAAAATCGGCAAGCTTGGGACCCTTCAACTCCAACCTGGTTTCTATATGTATGTCGGCAGCGCCTTCGGCCCGGGAGGATTGAAAGCTCGCATTGCACACCATTGCCGGAAAGCCTTTCGCCCCCACTGGCATATTGATTACCTGAGTTCTTTTTTAGAATTAAATGAGATATGGTATACCGACGATCCTGTTCATCGTGAGCATGAATGGGCAAAAATATTCCTAAACGCCAGAGGAGCATCGGTTCCCCTTCCAGGATTCGGGTCTTCAGACTGCCGCTGCATATCGCATCTATTCTTTTATGACTCAAAACCTGCAATCAAAAGCTTCCGGAAAACAACTTTAAAATACCAGATAACGGATCAAACTGAATTGACCGCATCGGACTATAAAAATTCTTGACAAATATCTAATAAGTGATATTCACTAACCCTACTATATCTCTATTATTTAGGATATCAACCAAATTTTTATATATTTGGTGAATTTCACTAACCAACTTATTCGAACTAGTATTCCAAAGCAAATGAAGTGGGTCGAAACACCGTTAAATCAAGACTAAACCGCCAGAAAAAGGAACGCGAAATTATGTCATCAAAACCGGTTATCGTACAAAAAAAAGATAAAATTGCCACCCTGACGTTAAATCGCCCTGAAGTGATGAACGCCATGAGCAAAGAAATGATTGAGGGCCTGTGGGATGCGGTAAAAGACCTGGCAACAGACGAAAGCGTCAATGTAGTGATCCTCAGGGGGGCCGGGGATCATTTTTGTTCGGGCGCAGATATCCATCTCTTTGGCGAAAGCATACCTTCGGATGAATGGGTTGTTGCCATGAAGGGTGTGGGCAAAATTGTGAGGACGTTGCGGGAAATGCCCCAACCGCTGATCGCCATGCTGAAAGGGGTTGCAGTCGGCGGCGGCGCAAACCTGGCGCTGGCAGCAGATTTTGTGGTGGCGGCTGAAAATACCAGATTCTGCGAAATCTTTATTAACATAGGCGCCATTTTGGATTACGGCGGGAATTATTTTCTGCCCCGGCTGATCGGCCTTGCCAAAGCCAGAGAGCTTGCCATGCTCGGAGATGAAATTGACGGCGACACGGCAGCATCTATCGGTCTGATATACAAATCAGTGCCTGAAGAACAGTTAGAGCCGGAAGTAGAGTCCCTGGCCAACACCCTGGCCCAAAAACCACCGCTCGCCTTGCGATTAATCAAGGAGGGGCTTGAAAATAGCTTCGACATGTCCCTGAAACAGGTACTGGATTGGGAAGCAGCCCATCAATCAATTGCCCTGCAAACACCGGAGCATAAGGAAATCGTAAATCTATTTTTGGCGGCTAAAAAGGGCAAAAGTTGATTGGTAAAAAAATTTGGGTTGATTATGTTGATTGGTTGACTGGTCCCGGTTAAATCCGCTTCGCACATTTTCTTCGAAAATATTTAACGGGGTAAATTGATTAGTTTAAAGGAAGATATCTAATTTTACTCTAAAATTATTCAACTATGCCAAGCCAATTAACTCAATCAACTCGACAAACCCGATGAACCCAATAAACTAAATAACCCAATTAACTCAGTCAACTTAATCAACTCAATCAACTACCCGGAGGGTACAGAGCGGAGGGTACTATATGGCAGTCAAATCAAAATCCGCAACTCAGATTTATTTCAACAAAGATCATGAGATGGTCCGCAAGGCAGTTCGAGAATTTGTGGATAAAGAAATCAATCCAAACATGGACGAGTGGGAGGAAAAAGGAGAAGCGCCGCTCCATGTTCTTTTTAAAAAGATGGGTGATCTCGGATTTCTCGGTATTCGTTATGATCCCGAATACGGCGGCCAGGGACTGGATTACTGGTACGATACCGTCTTTTTGGAAGAACTCGGGCGCATTCACGGCTCCGGTATTCCAATGGCAATCGCAGTTCAATCCCACATGGCAACCCCCGCTATTGCAGAATTCGGCAGCGAACATTTAAAAGAAACTTACCTGAAACCGGCAATTGCCGGCCAAATGGTTGCGTCAATCGCCGTTACCGAGCCCGGGGCCGGATCGGATGTCAGTGCACTCCAAACAACTGCGAAAAAAGACGGCGATTCCTATGTCCTCAGCGGTTCCAAAACCTATATCACCAATGGAACCCAGGCCGACTTTCTGACGTTGCTCGCCAGAACCAGCGATGACCCGGGTTATCATTCCTTTAGCCTTCTGGTAGTCCCCACAAATCTGCCCGGATTCCAGGTCAGCCGCAAGCTGAATAAGATGGGATGTCACAGCAGTGATACGGCCGAACTATTTTTTGACGATATGAGAATCCCGGCTGAAAATCTCATCGGTAAAGAAGGCGAGGGATTCATCTACCAGATGCAGCAGTTTCAACATGAGCGTTTTTCGGCCATCCCGATGTGTTATATTTCGGCCGAAGAGACAATCGCCATGACGGTTGAACACATCCGGCAGCGAATGGTTTTTGGCAAACCGTTGATCAGCAAACAGGTGTTGCGACACCGGCTGGCAGACTGGCAGACCGAAATTGAATGTTTGCGGCAGCTGACCTACCACATAGTTAGAATGAAAGAAGCCGGCCTTGATGTTACCCGGGAAATCTCCATGGGCAAACTATATGCTGCTCGGGTCATTCAAAAAGTAACTGACGGGTGTTTGCAAATGTATGGCGGCCTGGGCTTTATGGAGGAAATGCTGATCTCGCGCTGCTATCGGGATGCCAAGCTCATATCAATCGGCGGCGGTGCCGATGAGGTTATGAGGGAGATCATCGCCAAAATGGAGTTGGGATGATCGGGTTGCGAGTTGCGAGTTACGGGGATGAAGGAAGAAGGGTTGATTAAGTTGAATGGTTGAATAGTTAATAGGATGATATCGATTTCAACCAGATAACTTAATAAACTCAATCAACTTAATAAACATAGTCAACTTATTCAACCACCCGAAGGGTAAACAATGGCATCAGGACCAGCAAACGGAAACAAAATCTACTTCACCAAAGACCACGACATGGTGCGGCGGGCTGTCAGCGATTTTATAAAAAAAGAAATCAATCCCAATGTGGATCAGTGGGAAGAAGACGGGATCGCGCCGCTGAAGGACATTTTTAAAAAAATGGGGGATCTCGGATTTCTGGGGATTCGCTATGACCCTCAATACGGCGGCCAGGGCCTTGATTATTGGTATGATACCGTTTTTTTGGAAGAACTGGGACATATTAAGGCCCTCGGATTATCCACTGCCATTACCGTACAAACCCACATGGCAACGCCTGCCATCGCTGAATTCGGCAACAATTTCCTGAAGGATACTTATTTAAAAGCCGCCATTGCCGGTGACATGGTGGGCGCTATTGCCGTTACAGAACCGGGTGCCGGATCCGATGTGGCCGCCATCCAAACCACGGCTAAAAAGGACGGCGAAGATTACGTAATCAACGGCTCCAAGATGTATATCACCAACGGCACCCAGGCCGATTTTTTAACACTTCTGGCGAGGACCAGTGATGACCAGGGGTATCATTCTTTCAGCCTGTTTGTGGTTCCGACGGATTTGGCCGGATTCACCGTTAGCAGAAAACTGGACAAACTGGGAATTCGTATCAGTGACACGGCCGAACTGTTTTTCGACAATCTCAGGGTGCCGGCCGACAACCTGATCGGGAAAGAAAACGAAGGATTCATCTATCAGATGATGCAGTTTCAGCACGAACGCTTCTCATTACTCCCCTTTGCCTGCACCGCTGCCAGAGATATCATAGACATGACGATAGATCATATCAGGCAGCGTGTGGTTTTTGGTAAGCCGTTGATTACAAAACAGGTGTTAAGACACAGGCTGGCTGATTGGTTGACCGAAATCGAGTGCCTGCAACAGCTGATCTATCATATCGTCAGAATGAAGGAAGCCGGTCAGGACGCCACCCGTGAAATTTCAATGGGTAAGCTCATTGCCAGTCAGGTGCTGATGAAAGTGGCCGACGGATGTCTGCAAATGTACGGCGGTTTAGGGTTTATGAATGAGATGCTTATTTCCAGATACTACCGGGATGCCCGCGGATTGGCCATCGGCGGCGGTGCCGACGAGGTGATGCGGGATGTGATTGCCAAGCTCGAAGGCTACTAAAATTTGTTTTAAAATTTCCATATTTTGCCCGATGGCTGCGTTGAACGTCGTCGAAAAATGCTCACGTACTAAATGTACGCTGCGCGTTTTCTCCTCCGCGCGCCTTGCCATCAACCAAAATCTGGATTTTTAAAACAAATTTAGCAATACTATTTTTTGTGGACGAAACTAAATTCTTAGGAATTGACATGCGACTGCCGTTAGCAAAAGCCGCGAATAACTTAAAAGAAAAACCTTTGCCGCCGGGGCGGATAAAAATTTCTCAGGCGCTGAAATCCTTGCTTGAGGAAAAGGATTTCAGTGCAATCACGACCGCCGAAATAGCCAAAACGGCCGGTGTCACCGAGGCGCTTATCTACAAATATTTTAAAGACAAGCGTGATCTGCTTCATCAGATATTAAGCGGGTACCTGGAGCAATACCGCGCGCAGATGGGCCAGGATCTAAAAGGAATTAAAGGGAGCCTCAACAAACTTCGCAAGCTGATCTGGTCCCATATCAACGTTTACGCCACCAACAAGGTTTTTGCCAAAATACTTTTAATCGAGGTCAGGAACTATCCGGATTACTATAAAAGTGAGACCTACTCGCGGGTAAAGGAATACAGCAACATCGTTTTGCAGATTGTTGAGGAAGGCATTCGCGACGGGGAGATACGCGAAGATTTGCCCGCCAGGCTGATCAGGCACAGTATTCTCGGCAGCATCGAGCAGGTCTGCTTATCCGGGATCACCTTCGGAAAAGAAATCAATCCGGATGATCTTACCGAACAAATTTGCGAAATTATTTTTCGGGGAATTGAGCGTAAGGAATGTTAGTTGTTTGGTTGAATAGAAAAAATTTTGGGGTTGATTAAATTGACTGGTTGAATGGCCCCGGTTAAATACTCCTGCGGCGCAAAAGTCCGCTTCGCTCATTTTCTTCGAAAATATTTAACGGGATAAATTGATTAGGTAAATGGATGGCATCTATTTTACCAGTGAACGTATCCAACTCAGTAAACTCAATGAACCCAATCAACTCAATAAACTAACTAGACCGGAGGTTGCACATGGGGAAATGGATGAACGGCTATCTGGAGAAACTGGCCGCAAATCAAAAAGAAAATCTCGAGGCCGGTGGTAAGGATCGCATTAACCTGCAGCACAAATTAGGCAAGCGCACCGCCAGGGAGAGGATCGAACTCTTAGCAGACCCCGGCAGTTTTGAAGAGATCGGGTCCGTGGTTAGAGAATTTCGCATGGGCCTGGAAAGCGAGGCTAAACCAAGTCCGTCCGATGGGGTTGTGATGGGGCTGGTCAATATAGATGGGAAACCGGCGATGGTTTACTCTCTGGACTTTACCGTTATGTCAGGCTCCATCGGTGATCAGGGTGTCTGGAAGATTGCCGAACTGGTCCAGATGGCCGGACAGGAGCGCATCCCCGTCATCGGCATGTTCGACTCCGCCGGTTCCAGGATCAGCTTCAAAAATGGCTACGTCGGACTAAATGGACTGGGTCGCCTGCTGAGAAACTATTGTCTCTATTCCGGTGTTATCCCTCAGATAGCCATGGTTTTAGGGCCCTGCACGGGTCCTATTGCACAGGTACCGGTCTTGTCCGACTTTTTAATATTTAATCAAAACACGGGCTTTTTGTGGTTTGGCGGTGAAATCAATTCGGATGATGCCGGCTCAGCCGATTTTCATATGGAAAAGAGCGGCCAGTGCGACCTGTTGGCTGACAGTGACGAAGAAGCTGTCAAACTGGCCCGACAACTGCTTGAGTTCGCCCCTCAGAATTGCTGGGAGAAGCCGACGATTATTGAATCCACCGATGACCCCGCAAGGCAGGAGGCGGCCTTGCTCGATGTCATGCCCGATGACCCGAAATTCACTTACGATATTCACGAAATCATCGATCTGATTGTGGACAATGGGAAGTTCTTCGAGTTAAAGGAAGATTTCGCGCCCAATATGGTCGTCGGCTTTGCACGGTTTGACGGCATACCTGTGGGAATAGCCGCCAGCAATCCGGATGAGCTCAGCGGCATCATGGAGCCGAACTCATCGGACAAATACGATCGTTTCATCATGTTTTTGGATGCCTTTAACATTCCCTTGGTCAACCTGTCGGATACGCCGGCATTTCCGCCCGGCGATAAGTGGGAGCGCATGGGCGTCATCAGACACGGCGCCAAGAACCTGCATGGCTATTCACACCTGACAAATCCGAAAGTTACCATAGTGCTGAGGCGCTCCTACGGTGGGTCAAACATTGTAATGGGTTGCAGCAAGATGGGGCCTGATTTTATTTACGGCTGGCCGTCGGCTGAATTTGCGCCCACCGGACCGGAGTCCATTGTCCAGGCGGTATTCCACAAGGAGTTGGCCAAAGCCAAGGATGAAGGCAATTATGACGACGTTTATAACTTTTTTCTAAGCATTTTAAAGGAGCATTTCAGCGTCATGACCATGGGCAAATCCTTTACGACGTACTACACGGTTCACGAAGTTATTGACCCGCGAGAAACCCGCTCCAGAATTGTAAAAGCGTTGAGGGCCAGTTTAAATAAACACGAAGAAGTTCCCGCGAAACGAAGGTTCATAAAGCCAGCTTAGTTGGCGGGCATAAGGGCTATCGTATTGGGGGAACTTGGATTCACTCGCGCACGGGCTAATTGAGAGGGTTTAATATCGAAATCCGAATATCGAAATCCGAAACAAATCTTAAATACGAATGTTCCAATGCTCTAAACAGTAACTCTTTTGCATACAATGACGTCGGGACCTCATTTCGGTCATTTGTATTTTGATATTCGAATTTATTTCGAATTTCGTGCTTCGTATTTCGAATTTAGACGTCTTTATTTGCATTTCAATTGATACCGAAAAGCATTACATAAAAGAAAAATAACTCGGGACAAAGGATTTTGTTATGGGAAAGAGAATGGAAGAGGCTATTAAGCGATACGAGGAGATTATGGAGAAAAACCTCCTGGGCGGCGGCATCAAGCATATCGAGCGACAGCACGGCCGCGGCAAATTGACAGCCCGGGAAAGAATCGATATCCTGGCCGACTCCGGCAGCTTCAAAGAACTGGGTTCGTTTGTCGGGACCACCAGCAAGCGTATCGACGGGCGTATACCCGAAGCGCCCTGCGACGGGGCCGTGATCGGCACAGCTCGCGTCAACGGTCGTTTAATTATGATCCACGCCAGCGACTTCACCGTGCTCGGCGGATCCATCGGAGCCCAGCACATCGCCAAGTTTGCCAAGCCGCTTGAAATGGCCGCCCAGTGGGGGATTCCCATGGTCAATCTCCTGGATTCCTCCGGTGGCAGGCTCGGCTACGAAGAGGTCGCCATGGCGGGCTTTGACTGGTATTTCCGACTCCAGTCTTTGTATTCCGGAGTCATTCCTCAGATTACCATACTCATGGGGCCTTGTATCGCCGGTGGCGCCTACCTTCCAACCCTTTGTGATTTTCTCTTCATGAGCCGCATATCCGGCTATATGTGGCTCGGCGGCCCGCGCCAGACCCAGGCGGCGACTTCGGAAAAATTCGACAGCAGCGTCGGCGGGGCCGACTACCACATGCAATTTAGCGGAAGCTGCGATGTTGTGGGCGACGACGATGAAGAAACCATCAGGCAGTGCCGCCGATTGCTGAGCTACCTGCCCCAGAACTTCAGGGAATCTCCACCGGCATTGGAGCATACCGATGACCCCCTGCGGGAGGTGGGCAATTTAGCCGCCATCGTGCCCGATGAATATGATCAGACCTATGACATGCACGAGGTCATCGAACAACTGGTCGACGGCGGTGACTACTTTGAAATCAAAGACGAGTATGCCAAAAATATAATTACCTGTTTTGCCGGCTTTAACGGTGAAGTTGTCGGTATCGTGGCGAATAATCCCCAACACCCGGGAAGTATCATGGAGATCAACTCTTGTGATAAGTATTACCGCTTTCTGCAAATCCTTGATGCCTATAATATCCCCCTGATCAACCTTGTAGATACGCCGCCGGTGGTCCCCGGCGAGTTAGAGGAGGCCCGGGGGTTGATCCGGCACATGGGTAAAATCGTGGACGTCTATGCCTCGACCACCGTCCCAAAAATATCCATTGTTTTACGCGAAGCCTACGCTGATGCGGGCAGCATCATAATGGGAGGCCTCAAAAGCATGGGGGCGGACCTGACCTATGCCTGGCCCATTGCCCGGTTTGCCGTCGAAGCATCTGAACTTGACTATTACAAAGTATACGGAAACGGTATCGAAAAAGACGCCCATGAATCCTATCTTAACCGTTCAAGGGAAAAGGTCGATGTTTATGACACGGCTCATAGCTGGACCGCACAGATGATAGATGAAATTATTCTGCCGGCAGACACGCGCAAAAAAATAATTGAAGCCCTGGAGTTGAGCAGAAACAAACATGAAAAATTACCGCCACGGGCGAAGGGACATAGTACGCCGCCGGTCTAATTTGGCTCACCGCAAAGTGCGCAGAGTTTATTTTTAATTATTTGCCGTTGAGAGGACGGCAAATAACAATTAAAAGAAGCTTCGCTTCAATATACTTTTTAATTACCAGCCCTGACGGATTGGGTTTGTTTCTTTTCGTCCTCTCAACGAAAAGAAATTAGAGAAAATCTTTGCGGCCTCTGCGCCTCAAGCGAAGCGGGCGGTGAAAAACTAAAAGGAGTTAGCGAAAAATGGCTACAAAACGAGTAGAAGTCAGAGCACCGATGTCGGGGATATTTTATCGCAAGCCTGCTCCGGACCAGCCAGCATATGTAAAAATCGGTGATACCGTTGAAAAGAAACAGGTGCTGGGATTGCTGGAGACGATGAAGGTCTTTCAAAAGATTAAGAGCCCGGCCAACGGCAAAGTGATCGAGATATTGCCGGAAAGTGAGAGCCCTTTGAAAGATGATGACCTGGTATTTGTCATTGAAACCGTCTAAATTCATAGCATTTTTTGTAATTATGAAAATGTTCGCTATGGAGAGCCTTTCATATGATGAAAAAAATATTGGTAGCGAATCGCGGTGAAATTGCGCTGCGGGTCATTCGGGCCTGCAATGAGCTTGACATCAAAAGTGTGGCAGTTTATTCCGAGGCCGATGAGAAATCATTACATCTTAAACCGGCCGATGAACAGATCTGTATCGGCCCTGCTATCAGCGCCAAAAGCTACCTGAATATTGACAGCATTATAGCAGCCGCTAAATCATCCGGTGCTGATGCAATTCATCCCGGTTACGGCTATCTGGCTGAAAAGGAAGAATTTGCAAAAGCCTGCGAAGAAAACGGCATCATATTTATCGGCCCAACACCCGAGAACCTCAAACTGGCGGGCGATAAAATCACGGCCAAAAAAATAATGGAAGAGGCCGGTGTACCGGTAATTCCCAGCAGCCAGGGACCCGTCGGCACCCTTGAGGAAGCCCTTGCGGTTTGTGAAAAAATCGGATACCCGGCAATGGTTAAAGCTTCCGGCGGTGGCGGCGGCCGCGGAATCCGCATTTGCCAAAACGAGGAAACGCTGCGTGAGGATTTCTTGATTGCCAAAGCTGAAGCCGGCGCATCTTTTGGCAACGATGTGCTGTACATTGAAAAATTTATCCTCAAGCCCCGGCACATAGAATTCCAGGTTCTGGCGGATGGCTCCGGCAATATTTCCCATCTGGGAGAAAGGGAGTGTACCATCCAGAGGCGCTATCAGAAACTCATCGAGGAGTCCCCTTCTCCCAGACTTACCGCTGACCTGAGAAAAGCCATGGGAGAAGCCGCCTTACAGACGGCCAGGGCGGTAAAGTATTTCAATGCCGGCACGGTAGAATTTCTTTTGGATTCAGATGACAATTTTTATTTTATGGAAATAAATGCACGCATTCAGGTGGAACACCCGGTGACCGAATTAACCACCGGCATCGATTTAGTCAAGGAGCAAATTCGCCTTTCAACCGGAGGTGAGCTTGAATATTCATTCGACGATTTAAAAAAGCGCGGATGGGCTATTGAATGCCGTATTAACGCCGAAGATCCGGAACGCAATTTTTTGCCCTCCCCGGGAGTGATCGAAACCTACCTGCCGCCCGGTGGATTTGGTGTGCGCCTGGACACCCATCTGTATCAGGGCTATGAACTTCCCATTTACTATGATTCCCTGATTGCCAAGCTGGTCGCCTTCGACCTCGACCGTCAAGGCGCGATTGCCATAATGAAAAGAGCACTAAAAGAGTTTATCATTGCCCCGGTCAAAACCACCATACCCCTATATTGCCAAATTATGGATGATCCCTCCTTTCGCAAGGGAGATTTCGATACTGGATTTATAAATAGATTTGTTCCCGAGGAAGATGAGGAAGAATAATAGTTGATTGAGTTGATTGGTTGATTAGTTGATTGAGTTTATCGGATTATCTAAGTTGATTGTGTTGACTGAGTTTATTTCGTTGACTGGATAAAAATAGATATCATCCTTATAACTTAATCAACCAATCAACTAATCAACTCCATTTTTTTCCAATAAACCATTTTACCATACAACAGGTAACCAAGGAGCGCTCGCCCATGTCCGAAGATCATTTGCTCTACAGTGTTGAAAAAAATGTCGCCCGCTTGACCATCAATCGCGAAGCGCAGCGTAATGCGATCAGTCTGGAGGCCATTGAACTTTTTTTAAAATGTCTGGATGAAGCTGAAAAGGACGACAATATCCGGGCTATTTTAATCACCGGATCCGGGGACAAAGCCTTTTGCTCGGGAGCAGATCTTGGCGGGGCCGCGGACGGCAAGATTCAGCAGGGATTTAAAAGCTACGCTGAACTTCTAACCAGGCTATCCGGTTCTCCCAAACCGGTGGTTGCTCGAATCAACGGAGCCTGCATGGCCGGCGGTATGGGGCTGATGCTGGCCTGTGACATTGTAATCGCTAAAAATGACGCCAAATTTGGAACTCCAGAGGTCAACGTCGGCCTCTGGCCGATGATGATTGGCGCTTTGATTTTTCGCAATGTGCTACGCAAAAAAGCCATGGAAATGATTCTGCTGGGCGAACGACTCACAGCCGACCAGGCCCTGAATATGGGCTTGATTACCCGTGTCGTGTTACCGGAAGCGTTGGACGAAGAAGTCACCCAAATATTAAAAACCTTGGCGGCTAAAAGCCCCATCGGAATGAGAATCGGCAAGGAAGCCTTTTATGCCATGGCCGATATGCCTTTTGAAGAGGCGGTGGACTTTCTTTCAGGCAAAATAGCCGAGGTTGCTGCCACCGAAGATGCCATAGAGGGTATTACGGCGTTTATCGAAAAGCGCAAGCCGAAGTTTACAGGAAGATAACCAAGGGTACAAGGTGTAAGGGTTTTTTTAAGGTTTCAGGTGTCAGGTGTCAGCATTTGTGTTGATCAGCCTGACACCTGAAACCTGAAACCTAAAATCGTTTAGCATCCGGTTACCGGTAACAAGAATCCATCAACCAGAAAAGGAGGACAAACGTGACTTCACAAAACAAGGTCGTTGTCACCTGCGCCTTGACCGGATTGTTGACTGATCCGGCCAAATTCAACGTACCGGTAACCCCGGAAGAAATGGCTGCCGCCGCCGAACAGGCCCACACCGCCGGTGCCTCAGTATTGCACTGTCATTTCAGGGATCAACGGGAAGGCATGGGGGCCTTTCCCACCTGGGATATAGAAACTGTCGGTAACATTCTGGCCGCAATTAGACAGCGGGTACCGGAAATAATTATTTGCATGAGCACGGGCGTTCTGGGCGATGATATCTCCGGACCGGTAGGATGCCTTGAAGCCTTTAAACCGGAAATGGCCGCCTGCAATGCCGGTTCGCTAAACTATTTAAAAATTCGCAAAGACGGCAACTGGGCCTGGCCGCCGGCGCTTTTTGACAATCCGGTGGAGAAGGTAAAGAAGTTTCTGGATGTGATGACGGCCCATCATATCATACCGGAGTTTGAATGTTTTGACACCGGAATTGTGCGCAGCGTCGGTATGTACAAAGCCAATGCAATGTTTGAAGGGGATCCGCATGTTTCCTTCGTCATGGGGGTTGACAGCGGGATGCCGGCCAATCCGGATCTGCTGCCGATTCTCAAAGAGGAATTAGCTGCCAATTCTCACTGGCAGGTCATCGCCACGGGTCCGGGCCGGGAAAAAATCTGGGATCTACATCGGCGCTGCCTCGAACTCGGCGGCGATGTCAGGACCGGTCTGGAAGATACCTTCTACCTGCCCGATGGTGAGCGTGCAACCACCAACGGCCAGCTCATCGAAGCCCTGGTAAAGATTGCACGTGATGTAGGTCGGGAACCGGCAACAACAACCGAAGCCCGGGAGATGCTAGGAATTTTAGAATAATGACTTGTCCAAATCAACTATTCAACCAATCAGCTAAACCCAAAGGAGATAAATAGGAAATGACACAGAAGTTTAAGACCAAAATTACCGAGATGCTGGGCATCGAACATCCAATCATCTGCGGCGGTATGCAGTGGATCAGCCGGGCGGAAATTGTTGCTGCCGTCGGTAACGCCGGAGGTATCGGTTTTATCACTGCTGAAAGCCTTGAAACGCCTGAAGATCTGCGTGAGGAGATTAAAAAGACCCGGGACCTCACGGACAAACCGTTCGGAATTAATCTATCCATGGTTCCTGAATTCGGTCTGCCGGAGAGAACCTTAAAATTTTGTGATGTTGTCGTCGAAGAGGGCGTTAAAGTCGTCGAAACTGCCGGCCGGAGCCCGGAGCCCTTAATGCCCAAATTAAAGGACGGCGGTGTCAAGGTCATTCACAAACTGACATCGGTGAAACATGCCTTGAGCGCACAAAAATTGGGAGTCGATGCAGTAACAATGATCGGGTTCGGATCCGGCGGTCATATCGGCAACGATAATGTGGCCTCGTTTATTTTGCTTCCCAAGGCGGTTGCCGCGTTGGATGTCCCGGTTATTGCCGGGGGGGGAATTTGCAATGGCAAGGGTTTCCTGGGGGCGTTGGCAATGGGTGCCGAGGCGGTCCTCATGGGAACCGCTTTCATGATGACCCAGGAATGTAAGGTTCATCCAAATATCAAGGACCGTCTTCTTGAAACCAAAGAAACAGATACGGCTCTGTTATTGACCACAATTATGAACCCGGTACGCTGCATCAAAAACAAGCTGGCGGATGAATGCCTGGCGATTGAGGCCGAAGGAGCAGATTTTGAGCAAATCATCAATACCGTGGCCGGGGGGAAAGGGCAGGTAGCTTACGATAGTGGCGATCCGGACGGCGCGCCGATTGCTTGCGGCCAGATAGCCGGTCTAATTGATGAGATCAAATCCGTGGAGCAGGTCATCGAAGATATCCTGTCAGAAGCGGATCAATTGATGGGACGACTGAATGGCCTTGCGGTTGGTTAGTTGATTGGGTTGATTGAGGAGATGCGCTAAATT
The DNA here is from genome assembly GCA_049669725.1 of Desulfobacterales bacterium. Classification (GTDB taxonomy): domain Bacteria; phylum Desulfobacterota; class Desulfobacteria; order Desulfobacterales; family JAFDCJ01; genus JAFDCJ01. The sequence goes on along the minus strand of JBATKU010000106.1, from coordinate 4,768 downwards.
GAGTTTATTGATTCGGTTTCTTTAAGACGGAAAAATCCTTTAACCTTAATCAACCAGTCAACTAATCAACTATATTTGAAAGGAGGAGATACCATGGAAGACAGACTATGGCATAAGTCTTACGCACCAGGGGTAAAGAAGGCGCTGGAATATGAAAAGATCACCCTGTCTCAGGCCCTGACGCGATCGGCCCAAAACTTTCCCGACCACACCGCCCTGAACTACATGGGTAAAAAAATCACCTTCAGAGAACTCGACGGTCTGGTCAACGCCTTTGCCAGAGCGCTGCAGGAAATGGACGTCCAACCAGGCGACAAAGTCGCGTTGTGTCTGCCCAACATACCCCAGGCGATCATTGCCAATTATGCTGTCTTTCGCATCGGTGCGGTAACGGTGCAAAACAATCCCCTTTATACCGAACGGGAATTGCAATATCAGCTCAATGATTCCGATTCCAGGATTATCATCACCCTGACCCTTTTGATTCCCAGGATACAAAAGATAAAGGCCGATACCCGGATTGAAAAAATAATCGGATGCCACATAAATTCCTATCTTCCTTTCCCCAAAAAGCAGCTTTTTCCTTTTGTTAAAAAAGATATGTACCGCAAGGTTGAACCGGCGGAAGATGTATATGTTTTCATAGATCTGATTGCCCGCTACTCAACCAACCCTATCGAAGATCAAAGTAAATGGGATGAACTTGCCAATCTGCTGTATACGGGGGGCACCACCGGTGTCAGCAAGGGCGTTATGCAGAGCAATGCAATCATCAGCAGTAATGTACAGCAATTTGCGGCCTGGTTCCCGGAATTAAACTCGGGGGAAGAGGTACTGGTGGGCAATTATCCCGTCTTTCATGCGGCCGGTTTTGCAACCACCAACCTGATGATCTGGAAGGCCTGGCAGCACCTGATGGTTCCCAGACCGGATGCCAAAATCAATGTTGAGCTGATCAAAAAGCACCGGCCGACCTTTATACCCGGCGTACCAACCATGTTTGTGGGTATGCTGGCAGATCCGGAGTTCAGAACATTAGACTTTTCCAGCGTCAAAGGCTTTTTTTCAGGAGCTGCCCCTCTGGCGGCCGATACCATCCGGGATCTTAAGGATTTGACCGGATCCACCATGTGTGAAGTCTATGGCTCGGCGGAAACAGCCCCTTTTGCCACGGTAACGCCCTGGGGTGGGGAGGTAAAACCGGGCACCGTGGGAATTCCCATACCGGATACGGATGTCAAAATCGTGGATATTGACAACCCCGACAAAGAGCTTGCGCTTGGGAAAGAAGGCGAAATTGCCATCAAAGGCCCCCAGATTATGATGGGCTATTATAACAAGCCGGAAGAAACCGCCATGGTCATGAACGGTGAATGGTATTTAAGCGGCGATATCGGCAAGTTTGATGAGGACGGTTATCTCAGCGTTGTGGATCGCAAAAAGGATATGATTATTGCAGGCGGCTATAATATCTATCCGGTTGAACTGGACGATGTCCTCATGGGGCACCCTAAAATCCTGGAAGCTTGCACCATCGGCCTCCCCCATGAATACCGGGGTGAAACCGTCAAGGCCTTCATTGTGGTCAAAGAGGGGCAGGAACTGACCGAAGATGAAATCGTCACATACTGCAAGGAAAATCTGGCCGCTTACAAGGTTCCCAAAATCTTCGAATTTATCGATGAGCTGCCTAAAAGCGCGGTCGGTAAAATTTTGCGGCGCAAGTTGAAAGAAATGGAGATGAAAAAAACCGAAAGCCAATAGCGCAACGAACCATATTCATATCTAACCATTTGACCTTGGCAAAAATTCCTTATATAAATATGTATCATTCAAAGGTTGCGGGGTTAGTGAAGTGATAAACTTTTATTTAATCCCAGGTTTGGGATTTTGAATTTGATTATTGCTATTAATTTGATATTTGTGAATTGTCATTTGCAAATTAATACCAGGGGGTAATACTATGTCGGACGTCAATTTGTTGGAAGGTAAAAAGATTCTCATCGTGGATGATGAGCCTGATATTTTAGCCGTACTGGAAGACCTGCTGGATATGTGCGAGCTTGTTAAAGCGTCTGGTTTTGAAGAGGCCAAAACATATTTGGAATCCCAAAATTTTGACATTGCGGTTTTGGACATCATGGGTGTTGACGGCTATGGGCTTCTGGAAATTGCCAAACAGAAAAATATACCGGCTCTCATGCTGACGGCCCATGCCTTTACACCGGACAATCTTGTCAAATCCATTAAAGAAGGCGCGGCCTCGTATATTCCCAAAGAAGAGATTACTGAAATCGCCGAATATCTGGTGGATGTATTAACGGCCCAAAAAGAAGGGCGCAATCCCTGGGGAACCTGGCAGGAAAAACTGCCGACGTCTTATTTTGAAAGACGATGGGGAGCGGCCTGGAAAGATAATGACAGAGATTTCTGGGATACATTCAAAGCCAGCCTGAAATCCAGGAAAAAGTAAGAACAGTCATCCAGGAATTTCTACAACTTAATGAATAACTATAAGATTATTAAGGCCTGAGTTCTGATCTCAATCATGGAATAATGGAATAGTGGAATAATGGAATAGTGGTTTTTAAAAGGATAACATTCTTTTTTAAACATTTTCAACAAAGCGATCATTACCATTGACCTATCAATTCAGAAGTCCGTAACCCATTTTTCCAATATTCCAGCCTTCCAACATTCCAAGTGGTGCAAAGCTCTTCATTTAGATACAAAAATCATCCATACGGGTCACAATTTAAATCCAAAGACTATGTGGCCCTTTTTTGTCGAGGATCGACGATGGTTAAATCGAAATGGCTGATCCCATCGATTTTGTGTTTCATTTTAATTATTCATACGTTATCGGCATCATGCACACGGTCCCGCATACAACAAGCTGACCCCGCGGGCAGTATCAGTAAATCAATTACATTAGGCGGCCTCAAGCGGGTCTACCACCTGCATATTCCATCATCGTACCGTAATTCAATGGCAACACCCCTGGTTGTTGCCCTGCACGGCGGCGGCGGCAACGGGCAAAAAATGGCAACGCTTTCTCACCTGAGCCTGCTGGCCGATCAAAACGGTTTTATTGTTGCTTACCCGGAGGCTGTCGAACGTCATTGGAATGATGGCCGCGGACTGAGTAAATATCGTTCTCAAAGGGAAAACATCGATGATGTTAGCTTCATCTCGAAAATGATTGATGCCATTGCGACTGAATATAACATAGACCGGGAACGAGTTTACGCCACCGGTGCTTCCAACGGGGCCATGATGTCACTGCGGCTGGGCTGTGAGCTGGCCGACAAAATCACGGCATTAGCCCCGGTGATCGGCTCCATGCCTGAAAATCTCGTTTCCGAATGCTCTCCTGCAAGGCCGGTCCCGTTGCTGATGATCAACGGCACCGATGATCCGCTGGTACCCTGGGAAGGCGGCTATATTCATTTTTTCCGTAAAAAATTGGGGAAAATTATATCCGTCCAGCAAACCATTGAATTCTGGGTTGCCCGCAATGGCTGTTCACCGGATCCGCAAATCACCATCGCACCCGACACCGATCCTGAAGATGGCACACGTGTTCAAAAAAGCGTCTATGGGCAATGCGCCGATGGTGCCGATGTTGTCCTGTATGAGATTAAAGGCGGCGGTCACACTTGGCCGGGCGGCTATCAATATTTGCCCGAATTGCTAATCGGTAAAACAAACCGGGATCTGGACGCAAGCAGAGCCATCTGGGATTTTTTTCAAAGATATGGTCAATAGCCTCAAAATGAAAATGATTATGGGATTGTATTTAATATTCGTGTTGATGTGGGGTCCGGCTGTTTTAGCTGCACCCGCCGGCGGGGCCAACCATTTATCGCAAGCAATCCAGTACCTGCTTGATTTTGTCAAAACCTCGGGGTGCATTTTTATCCGGAACGAAATAGAGCACACGGCCGTGGAAGCTGCGGCCCACATGCAGAGAAAATATGAACATTTTAAGGATAAGATCAAAACCCCCGAGGACTTTATCCGACTGACGGCTACAAAAAGCCTTATGACCGGCAAACTGTATTATGTAAGATTGAAAGACGGGAAAAAACTTACCTCTGAGGCCTGGCTGCTGCAGGCATTTGAGGCCTATCGACAAAAGCAGAAGTAGTCATGACGATCGAGCCTGTAAAAGCTCCTAATAAGACCTTGCGCGCCTTTGAACAGTTAAAGAAGGCCTTGATCGACGCCTCGTCCATCATATACTCCCAAAAAGCCGGCTTTTTCAGTATACTTAGCCGTACGATTCAATTATATTCAATTCCGGAGGTTATTTCAGAAACTGAAAAACAGGTACCCGGTGTCGTATTGCTTCAACACTCCGGGTCACCCTCTTTATCAACTGACCAAAAGCTAATCTCCTGCGCTCTGGAAAATAAGCTTGCAATGATCTCGGAGGACAAAAGCATTTTAAGGGCCATGCACAGCGCGGAAGCTCCCTATTACAATGCACTGATGATGTTAAACTTTTTACTGTTTTCACATAAAATAGATGACGATAGTTACCGGCGCTATTATAGCGCACTAGAAAATTTTGCCAGATACAGCGAAACGGTCTGGGAGTATGGCAAGCATGTTTATGCAGCTGTAAAATTGAAAATGGATTCCGGGACTCTCCTTTGATGCCAATCCTGCTGGCAGCAGCGATGTTTTAGCAAATTTTAACTGTGGGAGCGGCTTTCCAGCCGCGAGATTATCGATATAATCGGCTTTTTTATCGCGGCTGGAA
>JBATKU010000105.1:0-2425 GCA_049669725.1 Desulfobacterales bacterium | reverse complement strand
CTGGTAAAAAATTTCCGATAGCAGTTGGCATCCCTTTTGAACCGGGTCGAGCCTGGATGGCCAGAAAAAGACGGGTGCTTTTTTGTCTTTAATTAGGCCCAGCTTGTCCTGCAAAAACAGTTTGTTTGCCCGCTTACCCGTAACAAAGTTTCTCACAGTGTAATTTTTCTTGAGGTGTTTGTCGGTGGCAGGATTAAAAGCCGGGTCCGGTGCATTCAGAATTCCATAGGCACAGTCGGCATAATATTTATTGGCCAATTCCCGCTGGATGGAAGGCTCGATAAAATGATGCTACCCGTGGACGATTTCCTGCAGGAAGGTCGGACTGACGACATTGACAAAATGAGCGGCGAAAATTCCGCTGGTGAGCATATCTACGGGAATGGTATCCCTTGCGTCTTCATAGCTTTCGGCCATTTTTTCGCAATACAAATTCTGCCAGAAATAGGCGGCATCGATTCCCCGGTCCTCGATATAGGCCAGGGTTATCTTTACGGTGTGTACATTGTGAATCGTAAAAAGACAGGGGATTCCCATCTGCCGAGCCATCGCCGGAATTAAACCGGTCATCCAGTCGTTACAGTGAATTAGATCCGGTTGAACTTGGGGGACGATATGACTGATCACCTCGCGCTGAAACGCCAGGGCGAGTTTAATGTTTTCTTCTCCATACCCAGAGTACACACGGTTGATGTAATAAAAGGCCCGGTCTCTTGCCAGATGGATGTGATCATCGGGCATTATGCGATGGATTCTACGGAGCTCTTTTTTTAAAACAGGGGTCAGCCCGTTACTGAAGATGGCGCGGTAGTCCGGAAGGGCGACATGCACGTCGGCCCCCTGTTCAAACAGGGCCGTGATCAGGGCGGCTGAAACGTCGGCAAGGCCCCCTGCTTTGGCCGTAAAAAAGGAGGCCATATCTCCCATGCGGTCCGGCAAATAGGTGACCTCCGGCGTTACTATCAGAATGCGTGGATTTTTGGATTGGTCTGCCATTTCTGTTCTGAATTATCTAAATATTACGCCCACGTGATAAGCCCAGGGACAAAATTTATGTCCTAACATTTGACAATAACCGTATAACCGGCATAACCAAGGGCTCGCATGCATCGTTGCTGAGAGTCATCAGGATTGCCGCCACCGGCCTTGTTCGGTCCGAACTAACGCACAAGTCATTATGGATAATATTGCCGCAACAGGTGTCGGCCGGTTCAACATTGATAACGCTGTTGGAGCCTTTCGGCCATACCGCCGTCGATTCGCCTTTCTTAAGAAAAAAACATTTGGCTTCAAAATGGCCCACCTCGCAAAGCGGGACTGAAGTGATGGGAAACAAGCAACCTCGATTAGGGTCATAAATAACGGTTAATTTTTATTCACAGCTTTTTACAGATACCATAAACACAACCTGAAACCAACTCCTACCAATTCCATACATCAAAAAAATAAAAGAAGTAAACCCCTTAAAAAGGATTTGCCCTATCGAAAAAACGAAATCACAAAACGGTGCCCCGCCAAGCTGCTTTTCTTTTTCAAATACATCGAATAAGATTTCACCGACAACAAGTATCACTTTATAACCTCTTTGGTATCACTATATTGGAAAACTCGCCCTTTTTGTGAATGGTTGCTTTATTTAAAAATTCTTTTATATTTTTCGAATGTCTTCAATGAAGCTGTTTATCTCGTCAAGCAAAGCTTTCTGTTCCGATATGATCAAATCCATGTATTTATTTAACTCTGGAAAAGATGGTGTGTCAGCGTCCATTGATTTTTTTTGAATGTCGCTGATATGGTTTATTAATTTTACAATATCTTCTTGATCAATGGATTGAAATGAACCCAAACTGACAAATTTATCCTTTAAGTTAACAATCGCATTATCGTCTAATCTTTTTTCAACAGATGCCAACATTAAGAGTTTAATGGCCAATTTGACATCCATTTTTGAGCATGGAAGTTCCGCGGTGTCTTTGAGCTTCACCGGGTTGTTTTTAAGAGTAGCATCGTATTGATTTACAAGATTATATGCCCAGTTTGACATTGTTATTTGCGCTTTTTTGTTCATGGTGAGTATGGTAGTGATTCCCGTTTTCCTTAACTTGTTAAGAAGCGCTTCAACCTCTGATGACGAATTCTCATCTGATTTTTTATGGTTATTGGTCGGTTCCATTGAAGATTCCATCATCCTTTTTTACAATTTATATAACAGTTCATCGGGAAACAATTTTGATGAGATAAATGGATGAAAATAATACCATTTCAATCCTGTTTATCCTGTCAGGGAATATTGAACCTCGGATAAATAATCAGCCAGTCTACCATAGGTTTGTATCAGGAAAAATTAGATTGTCAATGAAATGATTGGTAAATTCCGGATGGGTCGATAGCTCGATATATGAAATTGACCGGGACAGTTTGATGG
>JBATKU010000104.1:0-2543 GCA_049669725.1 Desulfobacterales bacterium | reverse complement strand
GGCCTGGTCAGCCACCTTACTTGCGGGCTATCGGTTTCACTTCTCCAAGAGAATCATGGGGAACGTGCTCTTCGGCTATCGAGCCTTGTACCAGGACTTCGAGACCGACAACGAAGAGAGGTTCGTGTATGACGCGTACATGCACGGTCCATACGTATCTGTGAGCATCGATTTCGGGCAGTGGTATCGCATCAGGTAAGGTCTGCTCGCAAGAAAAGGACTAGGTTTATGACAGACACGAACCACAGAGATCGCGTGAAGTTCGAGGGGCCGGCAACCTATCAGATCGTCGTCCGGGGTTTCCTGGACGAAGGCATGTCCGACCGTCTGGCCGGGATGCGGATCACATCGGAGAGCCAAGATGACCAGAAGCCCGTGACGAGCCTGGTCGGTCGGTTGCTGGACCAGGCTCAGTTGAGTGGGGTGTTGAACGCCCTGTACGAAATGCACCTGCCGATCCTGTCGGTGGAGGTACTGGACGAGGAGGAAGAATCGGATTGGTGAAACAAAAATCAATCAACCTGAAAGGAGAGGAAGATGAAGACCCATCGTTTTACCACGCTACTAACCGCAGCGTCCATTCTGATCGGTATTACTGCACTTAACGATGACGCCCGGGCAGCGGACAAGACCGAACTGGCCAAGGCCTCCCAGAATCCAGTTTCCAGCCTGATAAGTGTGCCTTTTGAGAACAACTTTAACCTGAATGCAGGGCCTGAGGACAAACTTGACTACGTGCTCAATATTAAGCCGGTCCTCCCGGTTGGCCTCACTGGAAACTGGAACCTGATCAACCGTGCCATCGTGCCGGTTATCAACCAGGGAGAAAGGTTCCCGGGGCAGGGGAGTCAGTTTGGGCTTGGGGACATCACCTACCAGGGTTTTTTGACCCCAGCCAAAACAGGGAAGTTCATCTGGGGTCTAGGCCCCATGCTGGTAATGCCGACCGGCACCGATAACCGACTTACCTCAGGCAAGTGGTCGGCAGGCCCTGCAGCGGTAGGGCTTTCAATGCCTGGGCACTGGGTTCTGGGCGCACTGCTCTACAATGTCTGGTCCTTTGCCGGTGCTGACGACAACCCCGAGGTCAACACCATGGGTTTACAGTACTTTATTAACTACAACCTGCCGGATGGCTGGTACCTGAGCATGTCTCCCACCATCACAGCCAACTGGGAAGCGGATAGCGACAATACCTGGACCGTTCCTGTCGGTGGCGGTTTTGGTCGTGTGTTCAAGATCGCCAGACAACCTATCAATGCGAGTCTTAAGGCAAATTACAGCGTAGAGAGACCGGACGACGCATCAGATTGGAACATTGCGGCTACAGTTACGTTCCTTTTTCCGAAGTGAATGATTCTTGGCAGTGGTGTCAAACTCAAAAACACAAGGAGAAAAGAAAATGAAATCAAGACAATTATTCAAAATGGCCCTGGCCTTGGTGATGGCTGCTTCCCTGGCCATCCCAGGCTGGGCGGCACCGCCCAAGATGAAGATGACCACCGACATCCCGGCGTCGGTCACGACCCCTGACGAAGTGAAAACCCGCCTGGGTACCCTTCAGTTCGTAGACGGCGTCCCCACCGAGGAAACGGCGCAGAAGGTCTGGGACCAAATGGACTTCTCCCGTGCCGTTGAGGCCATGATCATGACCACCCCGGCGGCTTCTCTGCAGGGGTTCCGCAAGGGCATCCAGAAGTGGGGCCCGGACAACGAAACCATGATCTATTGGGACGGGCGACTGGACTCCAAGGGCTTGCTGTTGACGGGAAATACCACCGTGGTCTACACCTTTATGTGGATCGATCTCAAGGACGGCCCCATGGTCATGGACACCCCGCCCAACGTGCTCGGCATCATCGATGATGCCTGGTTCCACTACCTCACCGACTTCGGTGACGCTGGGCCGGACAAGGGCAAAGGCGGCAAGTTTCTGCTGGTGCCGCCGGACTACAAGGGAAAGATCCCTGACGGTTACTTCGTCAAGCAGTCAAAGACCTACGGCCACTGGCTGGCGATGCGCGGCTTCATGAAAAACTTCGAGCCCGATCCGGTGGTCAAGAACATGAAGGCGCACTTCCGCCTGTACCCGCTGGGCAGCAAACCCAAGGAAGTAAAATGGGTCAACACGGCCATGCAGGACTTCAACACGCTGCACGCCCAGGATGCCACCTTCTTTGACGAGGTCAACACAACCGTTCAGGAAGAGCCCAACTCGGCCCAGGATGCTGAGATGCTCGGGCTGCTGGCTGCAATCGGCATTGAGAAAGGGAAACCTTTCAAGCCCGATGCGCGGATGAAGAAGATTCTGGCTGAGGCAGCAAAGGTGGGCACCGCCGCACAGCGATCCATCATCTGGCGGAATCGCGACGAGAGTGTTGTGATGTGGCCCGGCAGTAAGAGCTGGGAGGTCGGGTTTGCCGGCGGCAGTTACGCATTCGAACATGACGGCGTCAGCCTGATCGATGATCGGGTCCGCTTCCACTTCTACGCCACCGGTATCACCCCGGCGATGGTCAAGCCTCCGGTTGGTGCCGGCTCAT
>JBATKU010000103.1:0-3726 GCA_049669725.1 Desulfobacterales bacterium | reverse complement strand
GTCTGGCCTGAGAAGCGTACCTCCGTGTCATAGTCTTCCGCTCCCAGCACCACGTCGGCGATGTCTTCCAGTCGCACGAAGGCACCATTTTGATCGCGGATGACGAGACGCTTGAACTCCTGAACGGAGCCCAGGTCGGTGTTGGCGGTCAGATTGACCTGGACGAGCGAGCCTTTTGTCTGACCAACGGCGGCCAGGAAGTTATTGGCCGCCAACGCCCGGCGAACCTGCGCCGGACTGATACTCAAAGCGGCCATGCGCTCGGGTTTGAGCCAGACGCGCATCGCAAACGTGCGACCGCCCAATATGTCGGCTCGCTGAACACCTTCGATCGCCGACAGACGCGGCTGCACGCTTCGGACAAGAAAATCCGTAATCTGGTTCTGCTGGAGAATCTCGGAGGTGAAACTAAGGTAGGCAGAGGCGAACTGGCTGTCAGCCGATTCGACGTTGATAGTCGGTACTTCAGCCTCCGGCGGCAGATCCCCACGGATCTGGTCTACTTTGGAACTGATTTCCGACAGGGCCTTGATTGGATCGTAGTTGAGTTTCAACCGGGCACTGATCGTCGATGCCCCTTGGGAACTCTGCGACTGGATGTAATCGATGCCGTCAGCGGCCGCAATAGCGCGCTCTAACGGCGTGGTGATGAACCCGCGGATGAGTTCAGCGCTCGCGCCGACATAAACGGTCGTGACGGTGACCACCGAATTCTCACTGCGGGGATACTGGCGCACATTTAGAGAACGCACCGCCTGCAACCCGGCGATGATTATCAATAGGCTAACTACCAGGGCAAGAACGGGACGATGGATAAAGATATCGGTTATTTTCATGGTACGCAAGCGCTTGGACAAACTTTAAAGCGATGATGCCGTATCTTCGGCAGGATTTGTGCCGCCCATATCAACTGTCCTCCGGTTGAGGCGCAAGCTTAAATTCAGGCGCCAGGGTATTGTCAACGACGACGGCCTGGTCGTTACGCAGTTTAAAAACCCCGGTGGACACGACCGTTTCACCTTTGTCCAGACCGGAGACGAGGGCGACAAAATCGCCGCGTTTCTCTCCGAGTTGCACAAGCTTCTGTTCAACCACTTCTGAAGGTTGAACGCCTTTTTCAGTTTCCTTTTCATGGACGACAAATACCGTGTCGCCGTAAGGAGCATAAAGCACGGCCGTGGTCGGGATGACGAGCACCTCCCCCTGTGAGGGTAAAACCACGGCGACGCTCACGAACATGCCGGGACGCAGACGCTCCTGACTGTTTGCGACCGTCGCCTGAACCCGGATATTTCGTGTCGCAGCATCGACTTCTGGGCTGATCGCGGTGATTTCGCCCTCGATCACCTGGCCGGACAGCGCATCGGCGTTCATCCGCACTTTGAGACCCGGTTTGACCTGAGCGAGCTGCTGCTGCGGAAGTGAGAAATTGACGAAAATAGGATCGATCGTCTGGAGCGAAACGATCGGCTCCCCCTCATTGAGAATTTGACCCAGGTCGACCATCCGAATGCCAAGGCTGCCGGCAAAGGGGGCTCGAATGGTTTTTTTCCTGATGGTTGCACGAATGCCGTCGATCTGGGCCACGGCCTGCTTATACTGCGCTTCGTCGCTATCGTATTTGGCCTGGGCGACGGCTTTCTTGGTTAGCAGTTTTCTAGAGCGTTCGAGCTCTAGCTTCGCGAGCGAAACCGTGGCCTCCGCCGCGCGCAGCTGAGCCTCTTCGGAGGAAATATCCTGCTGCAGCAGAAGATCACCCGCCTTCACCTTCGTGCCCGACTCAAAGGTGATTTGCACGACCTTGCCGGGTAATTCCGCCGTCAACATCACCCCTTGAACTGCTTCGAGGGATCCCACCGAGGTAATCAGGTCCTCCCAGGATTCTGATCGCACCACGGCAGCGGTCACCGTCGCGGGAGGTGGTGCCGACTGGCTTCCGATTGCGATCATCCGGTTGATCTGCAAACCTTTGATACCGCCCAGTATGCCGATCATAACAAGCACACCAACGATGGTGAAAATTATTCTTTTCGTCATATGCACACCAATTTTTCCAGGTTACTATGAATGCAGGATAATACTGCGTCCTTAAATTAGATACCCGCATCTACGATCCGCAATTCACAAGGATCCATTTTTTGAATGTTAAACTATTTTAAAAGATAATGATGTCGTTAGCTGTGTCAATCTAAACATAGGCTGAAATATGAGATTATAAGCGGGGTTCTGACCCTATAATATTAAAGCTCCAGAGAAAACAGTCGGGAGCTCTAATTATGGTGCCGAGGGACAGAATTTTAATCGCCTTGGGCGATCGAACGGCTGAGAATGGATTTGCAAACCAGAGCTCATGATGATATCTGTAAAAAAAATGTCCACTAAAAAAGTACTGATACTGTAAACTTATCGCAGATTTTTATAGCCTAAAAATTGTTGTGATATCATATCGCCAGCCGAGTTTTGATTTATTTTTAATCCTGTAAACTCAGTTACAAATCAGAAAAATTTATGCATATGATTTTGTAGATTAGCCTATGAATTTAAGTTAATATAATCAATAAGATATTCGCAAACTTTTTGTTTTGGAACAACAAAAACATTGAAAAATACGGCTTTACAAAGTAATATCAGCCGACGCTACAAAACTCGGCGATGATCTATTGGGTAACATGATTTCAGAAGCTGTTTCAGAATCTTCCATTTGTTGGTTTGCGGAGGGCGCAGTGTCAGATCCTCTGCAAGCCCTATGTTCGAAAAATCAACCCTATTAAAAGAAAGTCATGCGATGATACTAAAAAGATGGTGTCTGGTCGCATCCGTGCTCATCGTGGCAAACCTGGCGATAACGACTCAGGTTGTTTCCACGGAGTCTTTCCAGGCTTTTAGGCAAAAAAACGGGCTTCAGGCCTATATCCCGCCCGATTGGTTTTTAAGCGGATATTTCATTGCCTGCGAAAAAAATCCAAGCTATGTTTTTGGACCAGTTGGAAATTTTGCAGAGGCACTTGGTGGCACAACCACGTGGTTGATCGAGGATATGGAGTTAGAACGCCTCCAGGCGGCCTCTGCAGATGGAAAGAAAGTCGAATATTCGTTGTTTCTTGAAGCGGTTTCACCTGATCGCACAGAGTACTGGGTTTTCGTGTTGCTGCCCTATGACAGCGCACAGGCATGGTACGATGCGAAGCGGGCCTATCACGGAAGAAAGGCCGAGGAATATTACGGAAAAACCCGAAATGAGCTTGAACGCGCACTGAGCCAAGGGTTTAAGGTTAACGCTGAGCTTCGCTTTTGGATAGAGAACGGAGAGACCAGCCTGCAGGCCCCCGAGGACGTGATCATGAGCAGATACAAATTCCAGCCGCTTTTCGACCTCGGCACGGGTCGCCGGACGGAGCCTGCCGCAAAAACCGAGTAGTTAGTATCTATGGAGGTATAAATCATGTCATTTGATGAGAATAAAAGTAATAAATCCAACCGCCGGGACTTTTTAAAAAAAGCTGCGGCCATCGGATTGGGGGCTGCAGTGGGTGGTGCCGCTCTCCGGCGGCCCCGCCAGGCTTCGGCCCAGATCGCCCTTCCCAAGGCACCCATGCCCCGCAGACCCTTCGGCCGGTCAGGCATAAAGGTTTCCACACTTTCACTTGGCGGGATGTTTGACATTTTGAACAATCGGTTAATGCTCGCCAAAGCGCTTGAGTGGGGGATCGACTATTGGGACACCGC
>JBATKU010000102.1:0-1761 GCA_049669725.1 Desulfobacterales bacterium | reverse complement strand
ACGATGCACCACACGTGGGGCCATTGTCCCTTAATCACCCCCAACGTGGTGCACAACTCCTCTTCCGGAAGACTGGAATCCAGGATGGCCAGACAGAGAGAATGGTTTTCTAGTTGCGCCAGGGCAGTTACAGCGCAATCAGCGGGTTCCAAGGCTTCCACCCCGGGGACGGCTGATAACACGGCCTGCAGTCCGTCCCTCACCAGGCCCGGCCTGGCGACAACCAATCCCATATGTGACGGCATCGCTTACTCCTTTCAACTGGCACCATTATTGCACACTGGGATCGACAGCACATCTGCAAGAAGGCAAAAATCTACGTAAAAAAAAGACCGCTTTTGGGGCGGTCTTGATAGGCCAAAATACTTATGCGGCTACGTCGGAACCATTACTGATCCGTTCGGGAATTTTCAAACTCCTTAGAGCGTGTCTGAAAAATGGATGTAAGTGGGCCTTTTGTGTAGAATAGGCCCTATGAACGAGAAACGAGAGCGAAAAGCTTATCCCAGTGATGTAACCAATGCCGAATGGGCAATACTTGAGCCGCTGTTTTCAAGGGAACAGTCGCGAGGGCGACCGCGAGAGCACGCGATTCGGGAAATACTGAACGCCAATTTCTACATCCTGCGCAGTGGTTGCGTCTGGCGGATGATGCCCCATGATTTGCCACCGTGGCAAACGGTGTACGATTACTTCCGCCAGTGGCGCAAGGATGGGACTTGGGAACAGGCCAATCAAGCGTTGCGGATCGAACTGCGGGTGGCCGAAGGCCGAGAGCCAGAACCCAGCGCCGGGATATTAGACAGCCAGTCGGTGAAGACGACGGAAACACCCGGGGAGCGGGGCTATGACGCGGGCAAAAAGATCAAAGGACGGAAACGTCACATCCTGGTGGATGCAATGGGTTTGCTGTTGATGATCGTCGTGCACGCAGCCAACGTCCAAGACCGGGACGGAGCTAAGCAGGTCTTGGGCAAAGCCAAGCAGCTTTTCCCCCGCTTGCGCCTGATTTGGGCCGACGGTGGCTATCGTGGCAAGCTGATTGACTGGGTGAAGCAGGCCTGTGGCTGGACGCTGGAGATCGTTAAGCGCGATAAAGGTGTCAAGGGGTTCCAGGTCCTGCCACGCCGTTGGGTCGTCGAGCGCACATTTGGCTGGCTGGGTCGCTATCGACGTCTGAGTAAGGATTATGAAGGCCTGACAGAAACTAGCGAGGCTATGATCTACGCCACGATGGTGCGCGTGATGGTCAGGCGACTGGGACGTCGCGCCCAGGCTGCCAGTCCGTGAAGCGACCTCTTGCACCGGGTCAGAGATGCCGTGTCCACCGCAGTTATTTGGTTGTTAAGCAGACCTAGTGCGCCTGCGGACGCCTTACGTACGTGAAAGCGGCTCGTTTGAACGCCGATTTCTCGGAAAATGACATGCTAGACGAAAAATGACACAGTTTTGGTTGCCTGCCACTACAAGATATGAATTATCAGACAACCTCTAAGGACAATGAAGTACTCATCAAAATATTTGCGACAACAGTAAACTCAGGGGACGTGAGAGGTCGAAGTGGCATAGCCTCTCCCATTTACTGGCTACCCATGCGAATCATGTTAGGTTTCAGGGGACCAAGAAAAAAATACTAGGGTCTACGCTAGCCGGGGAAATTGAATCGGTAGGCAAAGATGTAAAACTATTTAAAGAGGGTGACCAGGTTTTTGCATCTACCGGGCTGAGTCCAGGTACTTATGCCGAGTACAGATGTATGAC
>JBATKU010000101.1:0-1647 GCA_049669725.1 Desulfobacterales bacterium | reverse complement strand
GGATTGCTGCGCCAGCCTCGACAAGATTCTGTCCAGAACCGGCTTTGATGTGGTCGATATAGTGCCGGTCAGACGCCAGAACCTGGAAGCAAAGCTGCCGGCATTGAATCTTTTGGGAAAATGGCTGGAGACGAAACCGACCTCGGCATAAGTGTATGATCACGGGGTAAAGCAGGGCTGTCTTCAGGCGTGTTGATGACAGGGGATTGAAATGTCGCCTTTTGCATGAGTGGCCTAACAAATATTCGTGACCGCATTCCTCTTATACCATATCATCCTCTAAAAATACTTACTCAAATTTGAACATGCCCTTAGTTAAAAGCGTTATAAAAGGTCTCAAGATTCTGTAATTCATTGCGGATTTCGCCTCTCCTCAAATTAAGGCTGAAAAAAGTGTATATTTGCCCTGGCTAATCTGCAAACTCATTACCACGATCGAAGCATGGTTTTTCCACTGTATCGGACCATACCTTAGCATTGTCCAAAACCGCTTGTGATATCCATTTGAAACATGTATTTTTACCCAAGTTTGGTTTATGGCGAACTCCGGCTCCGAAATCGCGCCAAATTTCGTTCCGATTCTTTGGATATCACAACCTTGCCTGAACCGTGGTTATTCTCAATTAATTGCAACTCGGGTGATATTTGGTTCTGACAGGAAATATCTGTAAAATCCAGGTTGGCGCCAAACCACAATATATTGAATACGTTCTTGTTTGACACAAGGTCACAGTTACGATATTTCCATTTCACCATACTACGTTTCTTCATTATCAATCAAACTGCATAACCGTTAATGGAGGGCACAAAAATGCAATGCCCAAAATGTCAGTTTGAGAATCCCGGAGGAATTAAATTTTGTGGTGAATGCGGTGCCAAGTTAGAAAGACTTTGTCCAAGCTGTAATTTGCCAAGCCCCCCGAACTTTAAATTTTGCGGCGAATGCGGGCATTCCCTCACGCAGCCCATCTCTTCCGCGTCTAAAGACTTCTCCTTTGACGAGAAGATTGCCAAAATTAAAAAATACCTTCCCCAAGGCATCACCGAGAAGATCCTCTCCCAGCGCGACAAGATCGAAGGGGAACGAAAACAGGTCACTGTCATGTTCTGCGACATGATGGGATTTACGCCGCTTTCCGAGAAGCTTGACCCCGAAACCATGTATACCATGATGGACCAGGTCTACGAGATCCTCATCCACAAAGTCCATGACTATGAAGGAACAGTGAATGAGATGACGGGTGACGGGATCATGGCCTTATTCGGTGCTCCTATAGCACTGGAAGATGCCCCTCAGAGGACGTTGAGGGCGGCCATGTCCATTCACCGAGAAATGATAAGGTTCAACGAAAAGCTAAAGCAGGCAAAGGGGGGCCTCCCTCCAATCCAGATGCGTATCGGCATTCATACGGGCCTCGTTGTAGTTGGCACCTTGGGGAATGATCTCCGGGTGGAATTTAAGGCGGTAGGGGATACGGTAAACTTGGCTGCTCGAATGGAACAGTTGGCGGAACCTGGCACTACCTATGTAACTGAAAATACATTCAAACTCACGGAAGGGTACTTCCGGTTTGAGGCTTTAGGTGACAAAGAAATCAAGGGCAAGGAGAAATCCCTTCGTGTTTACCGGGTTATTGCACCCAGTAG
>JBATKU010000100.1:0-6211 GCA_049669725.1 Desulfobacterales bacterium | reverse complement strand
CTAATCAGGACGTCGATGTCTTTTTTTTCAGTTTCATTTATGGAAAAATAATCTTCAATGTGCCTTTTGGGGACGATTAACAGATGCCCACCGGTAACAGGGTAACTATCCTGTATCGCAACAACCGAGTTATGTTCGGCGACAATGCGGTCTTTGATGTTGTCATAACAAAAAGGGCAAACGGACATAGTACGCCTCTGAAACGGTTTCAGCTTATGTTTTTTTTTAAATTTTTTGGCATCCCTACGG
Organism: Desulfobacterales bacterium; assembly: GCA_049669725.1. Lineage (GTDB taxonomy): Bacteria > Desulfobacterota > Desulfobacteria > Desulfobacterales > JAFDCJ01 > JAFDCJ01. Next base: position 5,962 of record JBATKU010000100.1, on the reverse strand, counting down.
ATATTATTCCAACTTCGTTACGTGCGCATCCCTGGTCAGCCAAAGCTCCTCCATGCGGTACATGTGCCAGTGATCATGCATCAAAATGTGTCTGGCAAGAATATACAGGGAATAGTGTTCGTACTCCGGATGGGATCCTTGCTTTTGCCAGACGGATGTATCCGCCTTTTCAAGCAGCGCAAGCTGCTGATTGCGGGAATCAGCAAATTGTTCCAGGGCGGGGCCTGCTTCGAGTGGCGGCGGCAGCGATTCGGTCTCCTCGTCACCGGGGATAAAAGGGACAAAACGGGGCTGATCCTCGTCCATAAACCGTTGAATGCGCTCCAATAACATCGGCTGCACGGTGGCCAGGTGGCTCACATGCTCGGCAATCGTCCAGAAGCCGTCGCCCCGGCGCAGGTTCATTTTGTCGTCCGGAATGGTGTCCACAAAGGATGACAAAATATTCGGCGATCGTCGTAATCCTTCCAATAGATCCGATAGGTCCTGCATGGGTTTCCTTTCTTTTTTCTTTTGATCCACTTTTCAAGTTTTTTGAAAAACAGATTTCCAAAAATTAGTGCAACACCCAACAAAATGATATAGCCGATATATCTGAACAGCACTACTTTGACCGGTTCAAGAACGACCATATCGCCCCTCTATTTTGTAACAATTTGCTAACATGAAAAAATCCCGCTCTCATTTTAGAGAAGCGGGATTTTTTATCAAGCTAAACCATTTAGCAGCCTCTTATGGTTTAAGAGATTTTGGGTATTGGGTGAAATAATTAAAGAATGTTACACTACAATTGGTAACTGGTCAATCCGAGGAAGACAGTACTATTGCAACTTAAGATTTGCTTGACATGGAATACATAGTGCATAATTTTCTTAATGATGTCAGAATGTTGATAGTACCAGATCAAATTAGAAGAAAATGCGATGGATATGTCCAATAATTCTGAAAAAGTTACTATAGCGGTCGGGCCTCCGGGTAACCCTTACGCCAAAATCATAAGAGGGGAAAGAAGACTTGGTAGGAGCGACAGGCGCAGATTAAACACTTACATTGCCAAGGATCGAAGGGGTGGCTTACCCGAAAGGCGAAAGTCTATCGTGCCACGGTTAAGGAGGTTAAGGACTGAAGACAGGCGCCAATCGCATACTTACCTTGCTAAGGACCGGCGAAATGGGATTGCTGACAGACGAAACCCTAAAAGGATTTTGCCTGCTTGGTGGCGAGGGTAACCGCATATCGATGCTTATGTTGCAGGGAAAATCTTTCTTTATAATGGGTCCATTTTTTCCGTTTGTTTAATTTTAATTGGTTTTTCTTCTTTTTTAATCTCTTCCAATAATTGCGAATACTCTATGCTCCAATATTCTATGATACATAACACATAATAGTTTTCTTCCCTCAAACTACACTCTATTATTGTACTCGGGGTTTTCCATGACGAGCCGTATTCTACATGACCTAGACTAAGCGCAAGCCCCCATTTTTTCCGGAAATTTTTATAGGTGTCATTAATCCAGTCCGTTCTTTCTTCGACTGGCGGTCCATATTTTTTTGTCAGTTCGCCTTTGAATTTAGTGTAAGTATTTCTGAAGTGTTCGGAGTTTAAATAATTATCAACTAAATTGTAGATTGCTCCAATTAGTTTATTGCCAGCAAACACATAATGCAACTCAACATTGTTCCTCATGATTTCGGTTTTATATTTTATCATATTCTCAGTAACTTCGACTGGATCCATTTTTTCCTCAGATTCGATCACCTCTTTTTGTGTCATCCCCCATCTTGTATACCGAAGGTCGAAATTGTCGCCCCAACATAATTCCGAGTGCGCAAATAGGCTTAAAACAAAAATAAATATAAAGAATTTTTTTAACATCTTAAGCCTCCTTATAATTTGTTATCCACCGAACCCCCGACTATTGGAACACTGATACCACGAATGACCATCGGTAAGTCAAGGAAATCTTTGTCGTTCTGCACCGGCACCGTCCAAATGGAAAAATAAAAACAGCGGTGCCAATTAGGTGATCGTATACACTGTTCATAGGTTACCAGTCGGGGTGCTCCCGGCTAAATCCTCCACAAAGATTGGCGGATAAACCCGCTTCGCTTAGTCAACAACGTGCGCTGCTTACCTAAGGGAGTGCATTTTGCCAGATGTCGGTGATGCCGTCTTTTACCTGACCGTTATCATCGTAAAGACCCATGCAGGGAAAAATATTGTTAACGTTATATAGATTTTCAGGCAATACCCCCTGACGCTCCGCCCAAAGTCCGATCGGATAATAATCATTCCGAAAAACCTGTACATAAAATTCAAACTTTCTCTGTCCGGCGCTTTCCAGAAAATGATCGAGCCAAAAGGTCTGTGATGTAAGGTCGCCCGCAGGTTGGATAATGAACCGGTTTAGTCCATCATCAATAAATTGAAGGGTTCGGCAAGATCGCGCTCCCAGTTCTGCGATGGCTACCGGCTTGCTCCAGTTGAAGCGGTCCAGAGCGGCTATGGGGTCGAGAAACGGCGGGAGCTGGGCGCGCATCAGACAGTCACTGGTTTCATCCCAGTCTTCAGGGTAGGCGTAAAGCAGATTGTCGTTTTCCGAGACAGCCATCAGCAAGTTGTCCGGGTAGAAAGAGAGCGCCAGGATTTCGAGGCGGTCGCCCTGATCCAGATCCATGATTGCGGAAAGGTCCAGCGGATAGCAGGCGGTCGGATCCGGAACCGGATAAACGGGCGGACCGGGGGCTCCGACGCATGCTTCGAAAGCCAGGGCCCCGTGGCACTGCTCGACTTCATAGTCCAAAAGATCCTGGAAGACCACGGTGGCGAACACCTTTGTCTCCGAATCCACCTCGGCGCGAACGGTGTCGTAAAGCGTGCGGTAAAGATCCACCAGCCCACTCCATTTTGTCGGGCAGAGGGTCTTGTACATGTTGACTTCAACCATGATGGCAAAATAGTCAGGCCGGAGCTTGTCATAGAGGTAAAGAACAAAGTTGCGATAACTTTTTTCGAGATCAAAAGAGGCTGTTACCGGGCCGGAACCGGGATCGTACTGAAACTGGATGACCGCGCCGGGACCAACATCCGGGCAGGCGTCGGTGATTTCCACTTCCAGGTCTTCATTAATCCGGCAGCGCTCCAGTTTGTCCCGCAAGCCGTGCAAAGGGGTAACCGCCAGGTAGCTGTAAGGCAGGGATGCGAAATGGGCTGCAAATGCGTTAATCCAGGAACGCAGTTTGGCATCAATGCGCCCATCGAAAAAGTCGGTTCGGCTGGTTCCCACCGGCGGGTCTGCATCAAAGGCCAGCCACGGTACCGCTCTGTCCCAGTGCAACACTGCCAGGTCGGAGTCCGCTGCGATCTGAGCCAGCCACGCGGCGGTTTGGTCTTCTTCCTCGATAGCGTAAAAACAATCGCCCCGGGCCACACAGCTGTCGTCCTGAAGGTTGTGGCGAACCCGGAACTGCAACATGCCCATCAACGGCTTAAATGGTTCGTCATTCCCATCATTTCCACCACCCTCAGCACCACCACCACCGCCACTGCCCGGACAACCTGAGACGAAAATAAGCAGAAGTAGCAATACCCACACAAGAACGCTTAAACGCTTCATTGCTGAAACCTCTTGAATAAAGACATGAAGCATAGAAATGAACGAGCGATCTGTCGCTTCTGTCCTATTCTATATACTATTGAGGCCGCTTTTATCAATAGGTCTGTAAAAAATAGGAAGCGGGGATGTTGGTGCAGAACGCATGTAACATTTTTTATACATCCTGTTTCTAAAATTGGTCAGTGCAAAGCAAACTATTGGCTGTTTAGGTTTATAACAATATGAATTTATTATCTTTTAAAATAGAGACGATTAATGGTGCGATTATTGCAAAATTACAACAGGTTACTTCAACTTGTGTTTATTTTAAAAAAATCGAATCAACTTCAGAGGGGATCACACCGGTGAGACGGGTACTGAGTTTATTCGCATGTTGCTCCGGTAATCAGAAAGCACAATATTTGTGCTTTTAATGCTGCAGAAAATCTGCTATAAAAATCCCGGTGAGCGTGCGACTACCGGTCCAAGTACCAGGTTTATGTCTCGTGCCTGGGGCGTTAGGACAAGTTCTAAATGAACCTTCAATTCTGTTATCAGGAGCGCCGACATAATTGTAGCGCCGCTCACCAACTTTTCTTATCTGATAATAAGGCCAATGAAGATGACCTCATCATTGGCCTTATTGATTTTTTTGCTTAAAAACAAATGTGTCAAGTCTTCGTTTGTCTCTTGTGAGAGGAAAACTTAGGGGACATCCCGCTAATTTTAACTTTCGCCGTCAAAGATCACGACAGACGCTTTCACCAGCATCCAGCGCGTGGTAAGGCCAATCAATGACTGGCAGGGGATCCATCAAGATAATTTTTTCGGGTTTTCTAATTGTATTCCAAATAAACCCCTCATAAGAAAAAGATTTAGACGGGCGTCCGAGCGAGAAGTGCAGATGTGGGATGATATTGGCTTTTGAGTGGCTGGTATCGTGACAAAAGACCCAGCTTTCAAATCCGCTTTGATCCAAAGCGTTTTCTTATAGAAGCATCTTGGTGAAACGGCTTTTGTTGACAGACATAGTTTTTATGAGGTCTGAATTTAAATGATTCGTCGAGTTCATGATAACTTCCGGAGCATTGAGTTCCCCATGCGTTTAAGAAATTGTCTCCGCGACAGATCTGTTGCGGTCACTATCTTTCTCCTGAAAAAAAACTATTCCGCTAATTCCGTATATTTTTTGGCACTGCCCTTTGCTTTTTGGATTGGATACTTTCCCTTATTGATTTCATTTTTTTTATTGGCTGCCTCCAGCGGATCAATTCCCAATTTATCTGAAAGTCTGACGAGATAGATCAGGACGTCGCCTATTTCATTTTTGATGTTTTCCAATTTGTCGTTTGGCAGGTTATAACTTTCTTCCGCAGTCAACCATTGAAAGGTTTCAACTATTTCTGAAGCTTCTACGCTTAAAGCCATTGCAAGGTTTTTGGGTGAATGAAACTGGTCCCAGTCCCTTGCTGCGGCAAATTTTCTGAGTTTGTGTTTTAATTCTTCCATCAACATCCTCCATTGAAGGTGAATCGATCTACTCCAGGACATGAATGTTTTTTTGCGCGCATATGTCCTTGAGGATTTTGGGCCAGACCGTTACACTCACCTCGCCCAGATGGGCCGTGCGCAGCAGGTACATGTAGGTCCTGGATTGCCCGATGCCGCCACCGATGCTCAATGGAATCTCATCGTTGACAAGGGCCTGATGGTAGGGCAGGCTGAGAAAATCCTCCTGTCCCGAGATTTTGAGCTGGATCTTGAGCGTCTCCCTGGTGACCCGGATGCCCATCGAGGTCAACTCGTGGCGTCGTTTGGTAACCGGGTTCCACACCAGGATGTCACCGTTGAGCCCATGGTACTGCTCGCCATTGGCGACGATGGTCTCAGTGACCCAGTCGTCGTAATCGGCAGCGCGCATCTCGTGCGGGTAGCCGTCTTTTAACACCGAGCCGATGCCGATGATAAAAAGTGCCGGGGCGTGTTCCATAAGGGTTCGGGTCTCCCGCTGTTTGCGCGGCAGATCCGGATACATATCCAGCATTTCTTCGGCATGCAGAAATTTGAGCTCCTCGGGAATGTCAGGGTATCTGGACGTATTGAGCTGGGGGAACATTTCCTGTGCCATCTGACCGGCGCCCCAGATGACCTGCCAGATCTTGGTCACAATGCCCTTGAGGAATTCAAGGGTGCGATCTTCTTTGGTGATAACACGCTCCCAATCCCACTGGTCCACATAGGCGCTGTGATCGTGGTCCAAAAAGTAATCCTTGCGCACCGCCTTCATGTCGGTGCACAGGCCTTCACCGACCTGGCAGTCAAACTGCTTGAGCGCCATGCGTTTCCACTTCGTGGCCGCCTGAACC
>JBATKU010000099.1:0-4990 GCA_049669725.1 Desulfobacterales bacterium | reverse complement strand
TTCAAGGCCACCGGTACATCCGGCCAGGGCATGACCACGGGGTTAAAACCCCAGGCCTTGTAGGTAAGCTTGTTAACCGCAGCCTCGGCAATGCGAAATTTCACTTTTTTGGCATCCGCAATGGTTTTCACCGGAACGGTGGTTGCCCAGCCGTAATTACCGTAACTGGCGATATCAACTCCCATAATCCCCTGATGATCCATCCCCATCAGGAAGTGATCGTAAAGTTTGCCGCTCTTGGCAAATTTGTCCAGTTTCTCAAACGAATCAATTAAAAACGGCAGGTTGACCACCCCAAAACGGGGGCCGAGATTGGTGGAGGCCACCGAACTGCAGGCCATTCCCTGGATAGCGCCCATCTGGAGCTGGTTGAGAACTTCCACCTCACCGCCCAGCATGGAAAAGGGTTTGTAGTCGAGGTACATGCGTCCGTTGGACCGTTTCCAGAGTTCGTCTCGGATCGCAAAACCGGTATACACCCCCTTCAAAACCGGGTGAGAAACATTGGAAACTATAAGTTTATATTTGGCGCCTGATGGATCAAACGCCGGTTTCCATGCGTCCAATGAGGGTCCTTTGGCGAGGGCCGGTGAGACAGCCAAACTGCAGACAACGAGCGTTAGCGTAAAAAACAATAATAGCCTTTTCATTTTCATTACATCCTCCTTTTTGAAGTTCAACACCAAAAAATAAAACTCATTCATTTTCCAAAGGGTGTTTCAATACATGTGGCTATAACAAGTTAAAAAGTATTTTTCAAGAGAAATGTGTTTCTTCAGATTTCATTGTTAAGCACCGGTCCAATATCCTTCGGGGTCAAACCGCCGGATCATGTCCAACTCATTGCGGGTCGGCAACGGTGTGCCGGCAAGATCATCTGCGACTTTTAGCGGCCAGCCGGTGTTCTGTCGAACCTGGTCGACGGTCACCCCGGGGTGAGTTGAAATGAGCACCATTTCCCGGGTATCCGAATCAAAGCGCAGCACACCCAGGGTAGTAATGACGGCCGCAGGCCCTCCTCGCGGCAGGCCTATCTGCCTGCGCCAGTCGCCACCATCCCCATAACCGGGGGACGTGATGTAGTCCACCCGGGGCACAAAGCGGCGCTTTTCATGGGACATGATGATAATATGCCGCTTGGCCAGACAGGCCAGATCGCAGGCCCCGCCGCTGCCCGGAAGCCTGGTTTCAACGGCCTCGACACCCCCGATGTAACTGGTGTTTAAGTTGCCGTAGCGATCCACCTGAGCGCCTCCGATAAAGCTGAGATCCACGGCCCCCTGCTGGAGCAATCCCATAGCATCGGCCGTATCGGCCAGCCATTGTGCCCGGCAAAGATTGGGTAAATCCCCCATGGTCATGAGCGGCTCGGGGGCCGGCGTATCACGCACAATACCCAATTCATACACCCCGATGGCACCGGGCGCATGGGTAAGTTTGGCCAGTAAAAACCCGAGCAACGGCAGGCGCATGCCGACAAATACCACCTCCTCATCAGCAATTTCGCGGGCGGCAGCCGTTACCATTAGCTGGGCCAAATTGTAATTACCGGTGCTATTGTTTTTATCAATCATTGGGTGTACCCAGGTTGTCTTAATTATCGAATAAAAGGTGTCAGGTGTCAGGTGTCAGTTGGGATGCAGCAGCACAACAGCGAAGTTTGAAAAAACTGTAAATACAGCACAATAGGTTAGATATTCTTGTCTTGTTCCTGGCACCTGAAACCTTCTTTTCCCTGAAACCTTGTATGAAACTTCATTGCGAAAGTTTCTTTTTCGATTAGACCGGCCGTTTTTTTGGCCGGCGGCTGGGCTGACAACTGAAACCTAGATTTTCTTGAAAACTACCTCCCCAAACTTTTTTTTAATAACCAAAATCAACTGAGTCCGAATAAACATGATTCTTAATGGCCAACCCGGCGACACGGTCGGTGCCCAGCAGTTCCAGGTAATCTTGATGATTATGCACATTGTCCACCCACTGCTTTTTCCAATCAGCATAAAGTCCGGGCGTTTTGCTCTGGTTGCGATAGTCGATAAACATCTCGTGATCGCGGTTGTAGAAGCCCGGAACCGGCGACGGATGGCCGCCCCAGGGACAGTGGACCACGGCCTTGACCTTAAAACCCGGGGTGAAAACACGGTTGGGATCCCGGCTGATGACATCCGGCGCCACGATTTCTTCGGCGGTCAGAATGACATGGCGACTGGCCAGACAGGCATCCCGGGTAACCCCCAAATTGCCCCAGGCGTGGGCATTGCCGTATTCATCGGAGCGCTGCACGTGTACAACAGTGATATCGGGTCTGATCGCAGCCACCGCCGTCAGATCACCCCCCGTAAACGGACAGGCCATCTTTTTCAAGTTCGAATTGGTTTTAAACAGGTCGCTGCCCAGGGCAGTGAGGGTCGGCATAAAGGAAACCCCCATCGCCCCCGCTCGAAGGGCCATTGCCAGGGTCAAATTGGAATGATCCTCTATTTTAAGCGACCCGGTTTCAATTCCACGTCTGAAATTATAACCGGAGCCGGTGATAACGTTTCCCACCCAGGCGGCTCTAACTTCCTGAACACAATCAGCCCCGATCAGTTGGTCAAATAACATATCAGAAATCGGGCCGATTAAGGTGAGGTGGCGTTTATGTTGACGGATAATCTCGTGGGCAGCGCCAAAGGGGATGAGGGATTCCAGAGACAGCCCCATTGCGATGGAACTGCCGTCCGGAATAAAGCGCTCGATGGCTTTGGAAAGGGTGAGCAGTTTGGAGCTAGGCAATGTTTGCGGATCTCCTGCGATACTAAGTTTAGAACATTAAGTCATTCGAATTTAGAATTTGTTTCGGATTTCGTAATTCGTGCTTCGAATTTACCGTATACAGCAAGATTTCGACCAGGAAATATAGGATATATAATAACCGTTAGGTCTCCTCTTTCCTGCCCCTTTCAAGGGACTTCTCAAATTCCTCGAAAAACTGGTTGCGTTGTTTCCAATCCGGTCCAAAGTGTTTATTAAAAAATCCGCCGAGTTTATCGAAAAGTTTACCCCACACCGGCTGCCCGCCTTTGAGGACAACATCAGCGATAAAATCATCGAGTTCGCTCATTTTTTCTTTGGGCAAAAATGAAACGGCACCCAGTTTGATAGATTTTTCAAGCGCTTCGGGGGTCAAGGCATAGGCGGTTAACATGACGGTTGGGAACCCTCGTTTAACCGACAGTTTTAGAAGCTCAAAACCGTTAACGCCCATTATATCCAAAATTACGATATCAAAGGTGTAACTCATCAGGTATTGGCGGCCGGTATCATAATCATTGGCCTTGCGGACAAAACATTGGTCCAGGACCTCTTCCACGGTATCGGTAACGTCAACTTCGTCGTCAACCACCAGAATTACCTTGTCTTTTAAAAGATTGGCTGTATCCATCGACCCTTCTCCTTTCTTCTTCTCAGCTACCCAATTGACAAACCGCAATTAAGGAAAAAAATGTTGCCTGACTGTGCGAGCTGCTTTCACCGGCAAAAGTATTAAAATGAACCATATCACTGTAAAAAGAGTTAAGTCAATGCCAACCCTCTCCAGGCAGGGTTAGGTCATTTAAATTGGTAGTTCCATGAATTTAAGAAAGTTAGTTGCTTTTTGATATTCATGAAAATTCCAAGCAACAAAAACCAAATTTCAAACAACTCCCAATTACCCAAATTCAAAATTACAAACAAAATGATCCGTCTACAGTTTTTCAGGTGGCATAATTTCCGGCTGTGCAAGCTTTGTGAAGCGATGCCGTAGAACTGCAGTGAATGTTTTGGTCATTGAATATTGAAATTTGAGATTTATTTGTAATTTGGCGCTTGGGGCTTGGGACTTTACGGTCTAATAGTACTCTCTGATTCAAATGGGCTATGATTTATTTTGACATCCCCCTTCTCTTAAGGGCAGACTAAGGTTTGCCTGAAGTTGCGATAATCATCAACTCATGGTAAAACTCAGCTATAAACATCAAAAGGAGAAGCGATGTTCAGCGAGCCAGCAAAGAAACAACTTCTCGATCTCAATCGTGAGTTATCCCAGGATGTCACAATAGGACTGGCTGATTCCGGACATCTGCACAGTCAGGTGTTTCATGAATTTTGTGATGAACTAGCTCGACTGGTGCCCAAAATTAGAATCGTCCAGGAGGATGGCTCTCCTCAAAAGCCGCCCCAGATTTTTATCGGCAGTGGGCTCAGGTATCAGGCCCTGCCAACCGGTTTGGAAATGCGGCCGTTTATCGAGGCGCTGACAGCCCTTGATTCAGGCCCAATGCAAATAACAGATTCCATCAAAAGCCGTTTGCAAAAAAATAGTCTGCCGGCTACGCTAACCGTTTTCATATCACCCCAGTGCACATATTGCCCGAAAGTGATAAGTCAACTCATCCCCCTGTCGATGGCCGAAGCAGGCGTTCAACTGATTGTAATTGACGGAACCCTTTTCCCTGAGGCGGCGCAAGCCCACCAGATACAGTCTGTACCGACCATCCTGCTGGATAAACAATTTCGCTGGACGGGGTCGGTAGCATTAGAAGAGATTATTGATGCCATCAGCACCCGCAATCCTGCTATGCTGGGAGCCACCTCCCTGGAAAGTATTCTGAAAGACGGTCAAGCCAGCCATCTTGCCGCTATGATGCTGGAAGCTCAACAGATTTTTCCAGCCTTCTATGACCTGCTTATCCACGATAAATGGCCGATTCGCTTGGGAGCCATGGTAGTGATGGAGGAGATCGCCGCACAAACCCCCGGGATAGCATCGGAGGCCATCGAGCCCTTATGGAGTCGCTATGAAGCGGTTTCGGATCAGATTAAAGGGGATATTTTATATCTATTCGGCGAAATTGGAGACCATAAGGTAATTCCACGGCTGGAGGAAGTAATAGCCGGCGAATTTGATGCTGAGGTAAAAGAAGCGGCCAGAGAGGCTATGGAAAAGCTGATGGCGAGTAGGGCACGC
>JBATKU010000098.1:0-1674 GCA_049669725.1 Desulfobacterales bacterium | reverse complement strand
GTCAATTATGCATTAATGAGCATGAATATTATGATAGTACTGTTGACATACATTTTCCTCAAAACAATCAAAAGTTTTTCAAAAATAGCATATCGGATAATGATTTTTTAGTTATTGTTGCAATCATTGAGGCTAATATTGTGGGCTTTCTCATTGGAAGCATAAGTGAAACAGAAAAGTATCGTAATTTAGACAAAATTGCAGAAATTTTCAGTATGTTTGTGAATCCAGAAATCAGGAGCCTGGGAATTGGCAATAAGTTGGTTAAAAATTTTACAATGGAGTAAGGATAGAGTCAAAAGAGCCAAAGTAGTAGTATCTGCGCCAAATAAAAAAGAAATAGAATTCTATAGAAAAGCAGGGTTCATTGAACATGAAATAGTATTAGAAAGGAATCTATAAATGTCATCTAGGACACAATTTTCCTTACTAAAATCTTTATTTTGTCTTCATTACCCAATCGCCATGCCAATTTTTAAGATCTGTGCTTAAAAGTGTCTGACATTTTTGAGCATAAGCCTCTGCAGCAGGATCACTGGCTTGAATTTCTACAAAGACTTTTTCCCCCTGCTCTATATCGCCTTTATAAAATAAATCCAATCCCCGCTTAAACGTATCAAAAATATCCTTTCTGGGTTCATAATCAGAAGACATCATGGGTTCATAGACGGTTACCGGCTCCTTGCGCCCCACAACGGTTAATCGTGCTAACTCCCGTGTTTTAAAATGCATGTGTATCAAGTCATAAGTTGACTGAGAAATCATGGTGAAGGTACCAAATTGTTTATTGGCGCCCTCCAGCCTGGCTGCTAAATTGACCGCATCTCCGATAACGGTATAGTCGAAACGTGTGTGTGAGCCCAGGTTGCCAAAAACGGCGCTGCCTGTATTAATGCCAATGCGCATATGCATATCCGTCCCGATTCGCTTCCTGAATGCGGGGCGCATTTCTGCGAGTCTTGCCTGGCATCGCAGGGCAGCCCGAACAGCTTTGACGGCATGGTCGGAGATTTCAAGCGGTGCATTCCAGAAAGCGATGATTGCATCGCCTTCATATTTATCAATGGTGCCACCTTCTTCGTGAATGATATCGGTCATCGCTGTAAGATATTCATTTAAAAGCTCGATGAGTGTTTCCGGTTCCAATTTCTCAGAAATGGACGTAAAGCTCTGCAGATCAGAAAAAAAGATGGAAAGAACCCTTCGCTCCCCCCCAAGTTTTAACCGTTCGGGGTGTACAATAAGTTGTTCAATGACCGCTGGGCTAAGAAAATGTTTGAAAGCATTTTTAATAAATCGTTTTTGGCGTCCCTCGGTAGCAAAGTTGATTACAAGTACCAATCCAATCGTCACCACTATCGCTATTTCCTGAACAACCAATGGCAACCAGAATCCCTGTTGGTAGGCTCCAAAAGACAGCAATACAGGCACTGAGATGAATACAGCGATGGCGATTACACTGCTGGTCACGCTGTTTAAATACGTGACCGAGACCGCACAAATTAGGGCTAAAATAAATAAAAGCGCAACAGTCACCGGTGTAGGAAGTTGGCGCATGAAATCGCCGGAAAGAAAGTTGTCGAGCAGGGTGGCATAAATTTCCACCCCCGGATAGACTCCGGATATTGGGGAGGGGCGCAGATCGTATAAGCCCGGAGCTGAAAACCCAAACAT
>JBATKU010000097.1:0-3192 GCA_049669725.1 Desulfobacterales bacterium | reverse complement strand
AATGTAAACTTTGCCTACGTCCAAAACATACACAATATATAGGGGTTACCCAAAATACTCGAGAATTGTAGATTTAATCATAAAGTCGGTTGAATTAAAAATTTGTCACTTTGATCAAGTCTTCATAGCCATCATTGATTGTCCGGTTGCCATTTACATTTGTACTCTTCTGTTTAGACAAAAAGCCAGCTATCGACTGTTGTTCAAGTGTTACTATCTATAATCTCCATTGCAGCATTGACTTTCACTCGAGGAAAATTTACAAATCTATAGCTGCCATTCCGCCTCTTCCTTTCTTTGCTATCTCATCTTGGACTTCAAGCATCAATAAGTGTGCATCTTGAAATTTATCGGGAACGATTCCGATGGAAAAGATACGCGTTTGATCAGCAAGATAACCTGCTACACTGGCAACATAGTCAATAAGAATTGGTTTGTTGGGATGCAGCTTCTTTCTTCCAGAACCCTGCGAAAAAAAAACCCTAATTCTGGACCGCCTGTTGGCCCTGTTGATATACTTGGAACAGCGGCACTGGAGCCGCCAAAGATGTGGCCATAGAATATCTCTCTATTAAAACCGCGGAAACGTATTATACCTGGGTGTCCCTGAGCTTTCTGATTTTCGAGGTGTCGATACTTTTACCCGGGCAGAAAACCTCAAAATTTCCCAGCAGCTTTTCGCCTTTTTCCAGGCGATCGATCATCTCCTCGTTGCAGAACTTCAATGCGGCGATATTCAATGATTCCAGCAGGGCCGTCACGGCCGTGAAGCTTCTAAAAATGGATAATCCTTCGGAAGGCACGGTAATTTGAATCGTGGCAAGTTCTGAGGCCGGTGAAAATTCGCTATCAGTAATTAAAATGATTTTGGCTTTTTTCTCGAAAAAATACTGTGATATCTTGAGGGTTTGTTTCCCGTAGGGTACCCTGAATATAGACAATAGCACATTATCGGCGCTCACACTGGTCATCTTGTCAGGAAACATGGATACCTCAGGCCCAAGCAGGGTGGAATCCGGTCTAAGTCGTGCTATGAGCAAATAAAATAGATAGGCCAGGGGATATGAGGTTCGCTGACCGGTAATGTATAGATGAGATCCAGATTGCATCAGCATTTGCGCAACATTTAAAAATTTTTGCGGATCGATTTGGGCATGAGTGTATTGAAGGTTTTTCATAAGATATGAAAAGTTCTCTCCGAGGATATCCTCCTGTCGATTTTCCAGATGCTTTTTTTGGAGTAAGTATCGTAACGATTCACGTTTGGACACAAGTTCATTACGCATCTTTTTTCTGAAGTCGGCAAACTTATTGTACCCAAGTCTAGATAGAAATCGAACAACGGTTGATTTGCTCACACCGGTGTTTTTACTGATGGAGGTGACATTTTCAAATGCCAGATCTTGTTCATAACGGGAGAAATATTCCGCGATTTTAAGCTCACTGGGGGTCATTTTTCTAAGAGAACGTATTTGTTTGATAATAGTTTTTTCAGTCATGGTTTCATAAACTTTTTGTTGCATTTAATTAATTAATGAAATAAATAATTCAAAAAGTTAACACACAATAGTTTTATATGTCAATATAATGCTTGATGTAATATTACGTTTTATAAAGAAAAAAAGAAACACCAAATGACGTCACCTGATTCGAAGTTTTCAAACTGGCTCGTGGATGTTCGGCGTGATTTCCATATGCACCCCGAAATCGCATTTGAAGAGGTCCGCACCAGCGATAAGATTGCAAGTATTCTTGAAGACTTGGGCATTCAAACCAAGCGGATTGAAAAAATGACCGGCGTTATCGGATTGATCGAAGGACCCACCGATGGTCCTACCATTGCTCTCCGATCGGATATCGATGCCCTGCCAATTCAAGAGCTAAACGATATTCCCTATAAATCTCGAATTGACGGAAAAATGCACGCCTGTGGTCATGAAGCATGTGTGACCATATTATTGGGCACGGCAAAATACCTGGTGGAATCCGGCTTGATAAAAACCCTTAAAGGAAAGGTAAAATTTTTATTCCAGCCGGCAGAAGAACGTGGCGTCGGCGCAAAGGCGATGATCGAAAGAGGTGCTTTGAAGAATCCAGATGTGAACCGAATCATCGCTGGTCATATGGATCCGGAGTTACAAGTCGGACAAATCGGTCATTTTAAGAGCTTGGGGTATGCTTCTGCGGATCGTTTTAATTTGGAAATTATTGGCAAAGGAGGTCATGGAGGTCGTCCAGAACACAGTATCGATCCCATCATCGCTGGGGCTCATTTTATTACCCAGGTGCAGTCTATTATTGCTAGAAACATCAAACCGACTTATGCAGGTGTAGTTACGATCGGCAGATTTGTAGCGGGTGATGTGGGCAATGTCATTCCTGAATCAGCATATATGGAAGGTAGCATTCGGGCCTTATCAGAAGATGTTCGCATGCGAATATTTGAAAGACTTCATGAATTAGCTTCGGGCCTTGAAAGCAGTTTTCAAGTGCGCTGTGAACTTCAAATCAACGAGGGAATACCTTGCCTAATTAATGATACCAAGGTTGCTGAATTTCTTTATGATGTATCCGGATCCGTTGTCGGATTTGAAAATGTTTATTATCTCGATCCTATAATGGGATCGGAAGATTTTTCTCTTTTTACGCAGGCTTGTCCAGGAGCTATCATGCGCTTTGGGTGTAGCAGCGCAAAAAAAGGCCTGACATATCCGTTACACTCACCTTATTTTAATATAGACGAAAGTGTACTTGAGATCGGTGTCAAAGTATTTATAGAGGCGATCCGTCGTTATCTAAGTGCCTGAAGTAAACTACCACCGACCTTGTTGGTGGTTTTTTTAAAGCACGGCGACTCCTGACAATGTCATCAGTCGCCGTCTTGCCAGATCCTCTGTTGTTCTTCTCTTAACTGCGTTTCTACCCATCGGTTCACCTCCGATTAGAGGCTATAATAAATATCATAACTCATCAAGATTGTTGATTCGTCAGCGGTGCAGGGTCTTCGCCCCCACACCCCACCGCCGACTATGTCGGCGGTGTAGGATTAAATTTAATTAAATCCTTTTTAACTCGCCAACCATCGAAGTATAATTCGTATTTAAATCGTATCATTTTTTTATTGACAACCTTAAGATGGCAATGATAGCAAAATGGTATAATTGTTTCATTATAATTATTTCTGGTAAATTT
>JBATKU010000096.1:0-1692 GCA_049669725.1 Desulfobacterales bacterium | reverse complement strand
ATTTTCCTGTTCGTATGAAGGTTAACTTTCATTTTTAACCCCTTTGTGTTCACCGTCGTCATTGGCCAGTTTTTCATAAACAATCTCAAGGCTGGTGGCATACTTTTCAATATCAAGTGCTGCTTTTTCAATTCGGGAGTTAAAATAATTATAAGGAAAGACGGATAGAATTGCAATCCCGAGCCCTGTAGCCGTCGTGATCAGGGCCTGTGCAATTCCTGCAGTGACCGCCTGTGGATGTTCAATGCCGGAAGATCCCAGTACCTCAAAAGATAGAATAATTCCGATGACGGTACCGAAAATACCCAGCAAAGGGGCCACGGTAATCATGGTGTCGATGACCGCCATATATTTTTGCATCCGTTTGATCTCTTCGGCCGCGGCAGATTCCATGGCCTTGGCCATGGAAAAGTCTCGATGAAGAATTCCGGTGATAAGGATCTTGATAATATAATCCTTTGAACCTTGGGTCTTTGCTCTGATAGATTCCCAGTCTCCAGTTCGACAGAGATCCAAGACTTCGTCAACCAGTTTCTTGGTTCTGTTTTTATCCATACCAATCCAGAAAAAAATTCTTTCGATAATTACGGTCATTACGATGATGGAACAAGCCAGCAAAGGATACATGACCGGTCCGCCGCTAATAAATAGATCCAGCATATGTTCTCCTGTCAGTATTTTGCAGATGCCCAAGGTCGTGAGCCCGAGGGCATCTTGCTATATATTAGAAAATAAAGAATTAAAAATCAGCCGAAATTCCGGCAAGAAAGTTGATTTCAGGTGATGGATAAACTCCGGGCTCGGCGATCGGAAAATAACTTATACCGCCATATTCCGAGTATTCTTCATCCGTGATATTGTTAATGTTCAGAAATGCCGTGATCATTTTCCATTGATACTTCAGTTTCGTGTTGATAACCAGATAATCTTCCTGATACTCAAAACTATTGGAAAAGTCACTGATAAACGGTCGTTCTCCCACATAAATGCCACTAACCATTAACGAAAAACCCTTGCCGAAAGAGAAAAGACCGGAGAGTGCGGCTTTATGGTTCGGGACGTTTGGAACATCATTGTTTTCAAATTGTCCGCTTGTAAAGGTTGCGTCGGTATAGGTATAGTTTCCACTTAATGTAATTTTTTCAAACGCTTTGGTTAATGAAACCTCAAAGCCATCGCGGCGCGTTTTACCGTCATAATTTTCATTGGCAGAAATTAGGGGTTCGGGATTATAAAAAAGCTCGTTTTTTGTATCAATGCGAAAAAAATTCACATTGGCAAATAGGCTCTGTGCAAAATAATGGCGAATTCCAAATTCATAATTGTCGGAAGTTTGAGGTATTAGGGTTGTGTCAATCGTATTTGTAAAGAAGCTGAAAAGTTCGTCCAAAACCGGATATCTGAAACTTCGTGAAAAGCTTAAATATGCAGATGACTGTTTATGGTAATTATAATTGATACCCGCTGTGTAAAGATTTTCGTCCATAGTTGTACTATCCGGAACGCTCGGTTCGAACTTGAAATTGGCCCGGTCATAACGGTATCCGCCGGATATTGCAACATTGTGCCATGGCCTGATTTCATCATGGATATAATAACCGTAATTTTTCTTTTTGAGTTCGAATATTCCCGTGGATGGTACTCCGAAAAATATAGAACTGTTGGTAATGTCTTCGACGGTATCTGTATAAT
>JBATKU010000095.1:0-4011 GCA_049669725.1 Desulfobacterales bacterium | reverse complement strand
TGACGGCCTGGGTGAATTTACCCTTGTCAAAAGGGCCCATCGGATAAACAGTACCATAAGGGGCAAACGTATACAGGCCGCTGTTATATCCAAGATCCGGCAGCAGCGCCAATTTCTGTTTCAGGATTTTTCTGGCAATGTCATATTTGGTTACTTTGGATCCCTTATCAACATACTCGGCCATCGATGAGGACGTATCGAACAGAATCAGAAAGTTGTCCGCTGTTTTGATAAAATCTTCTTCCACGACCACTTTTTTGGTAAAGTCCTCTTCGGTGAGAACCTCGGCGGCCGGAACCGTGTTTGCAAAAAAGCACATAAACAGCAATCCAACAGCCATTGTCAAAAAAACTCTTTTAAATTTCATAGTATTCCTCCTATTCAAAATTTTGCCGGTTCCCGGCGTTGTTAAAATTCTTAAAACGTTTTAAACTTTAGGCTCTGTTCAGAACTTTAGACCTCCTTTCGTTTTCTCGATTTTCTGGAAACGATTGGTGATGCCCATGGCCTCCAACATGCCTATCATGACCAGGTCCTTGTCCTCGAGATATTCCTGTTCCAGGATCTCATGCAGGTTGTTGTAGAATCCGGGATCGAACTTGACGATCCCGTCGACATCTTTGCCTGCGAGGTCTATGTACCGGGGCGGGTTGATTTCAATAGCATTCTGCTCTGATTTTGATTCGGCCAAGGCCGGCGTCACCAGGCAAACTCCCAATACGACGACCACAGCGACAGTAAACGTTTTCCATAAAATCATTTTTTTCATTT
This sequence comes from Desulfobacterales bacterium, assembly GCA_049669725.1. Taxonomy (GTDB): domain Bacteria; phylum Desulfobacterota; class Desulfobacteria; order Desulfobacterales; family JAFDCJ01; genus JAFDCJ01. The sequence continues at coordinate 3,240 of JBATKU010000095.1, read as the reverse complement.
TCGTCCTACTTTTTGAGTCAGTTATAATTCTTCAAAACCAAATGGTGCGGCCAAGTTACTTTTTTCAATTTTCTCCATAAATCAGGGTCGAGACAAAGTCGGCTTCTTCGGAATCAAAGTCTATAAGACTCATAAAATCGAGTTCATAAAGGTCGGGCACGATAAGCTCCCGGAATTTATTTTGAAAATTGTCTTGCGCGTTATGAACTTCTCTGACCCGGCCCTGGTGAATTTCTTGCATTCGAGCCGCCTTTTCGTGTGGATGAAAAAACATAACACCATCGATAATGTGAAAAATACCGTGTTGATCAAGGATAGATTTCAGCTTTCTGATAGCCTCGGTAGAGGCTTTGGTGTTAATGCTGCCGATTTCTATACGGCCGTTATCCATGACGGCAATACCTCCTAACATTTACGTTCCGCCTCCTTTTTATTCTGCAGCACAAAATCGGTTTCAGCGTCAATCCGATTGGCAGGCGATTTTTCTTTAACCAAGCGGCGCAGCCGCGTTACATAAATTCGCTGCGCGAATTTATTTGGGGAACAAAAACTGAACGGTAAACCCCCACTGCCAATTCGGGGCATTGTCGGGTTTTTCGACATTATAGTAGGCTTCGGTTCTGGCATTCATCGCCTGGTCTCCGATTTTAAACAGCTTGCCGACACCGCCACCCAGCGGCACCGTCCATTTATCGCCTGAATCAGCCTCCCAGTTGGCGGTAATGATGATGTCCGAGATCAGGTACCATCCATTGGGGAGGTTATAGTTCACAAACGGTTCAAATAATGATTGGCTGACATTGGAGCGGTCGGAATCACCGGCAAATGACCCCAAATGCCTGGCGAGCATGCCGAAGGTTCCCCATTTGGGCTGGAAAAGGACCACACCCGTCGGTCCGGCGCTCCATTTTTCGCTGCCGAGTTCTTTGTCGCTTGCAGAAGGCACGGTAATGGACGGGCCGATGCCCCAGATGGCACCTTTCGGCTTGGCAGGGGATAAAAATAGCGAATAGTTGATGTCGCCGAGACCTGTGGCACCATTGCCTGGAATAGGATTGGGTATTGACGGCAAACCCGACACCTCGCCGGGGCTGTCGATAAGGGGAACAATGAGACGATTGATCAGGTTCCAATCCCCAACGGTAATTGGGATGACCGGCTGGATATTCAGGAAAGAGGCCTCGCCGTTGGATGCACCGTAATCGAAAGTGAACTTGAACGGCAGGCTGTACATGGCCCCCACCGGATTTTGTACCGCAGCTCGCAGGTCTCCACCGCCTTGAGATTGTGCGCTGGGTTGTTTGGCTTCATCCTGGGCAATGACCTGGACGCCGCTAAGTGCAATTAAGGCAGTGATTATTATTATTGTAAAACGCATATAACCTCCTTTGATCAAAACCTAAATTGAGTATTGTTCTATCCTCTTCATCCGCACTCGGCATAAAATGCTGACTATCCGCAGGTCTTCCAAAAAACTCCGAGTACCGCTTTAATCCCGCTCCGGCAGCTCCAGCGCTGCCAGGGCCTGAGTAATTTCTTCCTGGAGATCTCGAACAAGGGTAAGGTACTCAATGACCCTGGCTTCGGCTTCAGGCTCTATAGACTTGGCCCAGTAATGCAATGCACTTACACATGCATCGTAGTCTTCGCACATGGCAAGAAATTCGGAATCTTGCGCCGCAAGTAGATCTATGGCATGTTTTTGGTCAGGAAATTTTTCCCGAATATAACGTTCACGATCATTCACGGTTTATCCAGCCATTCGAGGTTTTGGGATAAAACAAGTTGATAATAGGACAGGTTTTTGGTAATAAGCTGGTGACGATAACTGCCGGGAAGACTAAACCTTATTTATGGATCTGAAAAGGTACGTTACTGTTACGTACATGTAGCACCTGAATCTTTCATGAAAATTAATGAGATGTTGAAATAATAAATAAATCCAGGTAACAACTTGTTTATTTGTGAGAGCTTTACGCTGATTCGCATAAATTAGAGGCATATGGCAGCTAACAACAAACCCTCGCCCGAGGCCATCCGGGACCAGCTGAAAAGAATCCTTGAGAGTGACGAGTTCAGGGCCTCAGACAAGCAGCGAAAATTCCTTAGCTTCGTTGTTGATGAAACCCTAAAAGACCGAGCTTCGCAGATCAAGGGCTATACCATCGCCGTGTCAGTGTACGGCAGGACCGAAAAGTTTGATCCTCAGATTGACCCCATTGTTCGTGTGGAGGCCGGCAGACTGCGGCGTGCCCTGGAGCATTATTATCTGACGGTCGGAAGAAATGATCCTGTACACATTAAAATTCCGAAAGGCAGCTATGTACCAACCTTCTATCCGGTCCGGGAACCGCAATCAGCGGCCAAAACGGATACCTCAGAACGGAACGACAGTGCGCCAAGAACGGAGCCATCCATCGCCGTGATGCCATTAATCAACCTGACGGGTGACAGGGAGCAGGATTACTTCACCGATGGTTTGACCGAAGAATTGACTGCCGAGCTCGCGCGTTACCAGGACTTTAAAATCATTGCTTCTCAGTCTACCATGCGGTTTAAGGGTCAGACGGTTGATCCCAGGGAAATCGGCCGAGACCTCGACGTGCGGTTTCTTCTGGCAGGAAGTGTCCGCATGGATTTGAAGACGGTCAAGGTTGCCATTCGATTACTTGACACCTCCACCACCGAGGAGATCTGGGGTGAGAGTTATAAACGCGATCAGACGCCTGCCGATTTGATTGCCGTACAGGAGGAAATTGCCCACCAGGTTGTCGGCGTAATTGCCGATCAGTTTGGTTTGATAAAACGGCGACTGTCCGCGGAATCCCGCAAGAAGGCGCCGGCAGATGTAAAGGCCTACGATGCCATTCTTCGCTTCTACCAATACGAAACTGAATTGACCCCTGAGGCATTCAAAAATGCCCTGGCAGCACTTGAGCAGGCGATCGAGATAGACCCGGAATATGGTCTGGCCTGGGCCATGCTCGGTCATTTGCACGCCGATAATCATGCGCTGGGGTTTAGTGAGATTGATGGGTCCTTGCAAAAAGCGCTGACCTTCGCCCGGAAGGGAGTGGCATTGGCGCCGGAGAATCAGTTTGCCCGGGATGCCCTCACGCTCGTATATTTTCACCGGGGCGATAAGGATTTTTTCCTGCAACACGCTGCAGAAACCATTGCACTCAACCCCAACTCCCCGTATATCGTAGGTGTTGCCGGCTGGCACATGATGCTTTACGG
>JBATKU010000094.1:0-2404 GCA_049669725.1 Desulfobacterales bacterium | reverse complement strand
ACGATGCAGCGGCACCCCTGCGTCCTTGATGATGTGGCGGCGGCGGCCCGGGTGGCCGACGCCATGCCCAATCTCGATTTTATCATGTCCTTTGCCCACCCGTCCGACATCCCGGCGCCCCGGGCCTATCTGCACAGCTTCCAGACCATGGCAGCCAACTCGGTCAAACCCATCGTTTGTACAGCGGTTGACCGCGGTGATCTTGGCGAGATGTGGGAGGTTGCCCGGATCCTGCGAAACGGTGGAGAGGAGCTTAAGGCCAAACCCTATGCCATCTATTACGGAGAACCGGTCAGTCCGCTGCAGCATGGGGTTGAAAGTGTGGACAAACTCCTGTTTTGCGCCGAGAAATCCATGCCGGTTATTTACTCCCCGGCACCCATTGCCGGGTCGACGGCTCCTATGACCATTGCCGGGCACGTGGCCCAGGGCCTGGCGGAATGCTTCTGCGGGCTGGTGATCCATCAGCTGAAGACCCAGGGAGCGCCTTTTATTATGGGCATGGGTCCGGCGGTGCTGGACATGGCCACGGCCCAGTGTTCCTACAATGCCCCCGAATACCTGCTGTCCTATATTGCCATTATTGAGATGAGTCATTATTACAACCTTCCCAACTGGGGCTATGCCGGCACAACAGACTCCCAGATTCCCGATGAGCAGGCCACCTTTGAAGCCGGGCTGGAAACCTTTATCGCCGAAATGGCAGGCTCCAATTTAAATCACGATGTGGGCTACCTGGATTTTGGCCGCACCGGCAGCTTGGACATGATTATTATCCTGAATGAAGTGATCGATCAGGTACGCAGGCTTTACCGGGGAATAGCGGTTAATGACGACACACTGGCATTGGATGTTATCCGGGAAGTAGGGTCGGACGGAAATTTTCTGGTTCACCGGCACACCCTGGAACATTTGCAGTCAACCCAGTGGCGGCCCAAATTGATCAACCGCATGGGATATGAAAAATGGGAGGCTTCAGGCCGCACCAGTTTATTGCAGCGGGCCCAGCAAAAGCTTCAACGAATCCTTAAAGAGCACCAGCCGGTTCCAATTTCTGCTGAGAAGGCCAAAATAATCCAGAAGCGAGTTGATCGATTCCAGTAAAATTCTGATTGTGACTTGGCTGGATTTTATGAAGAAACGAATGCGTGCTCCAGCGCCATGATCATTGAATCCGCTTTTTGAAGCCGGATAAAACACTGCTTCTTCGCCCCGTCTTTGAAGATGACCGGATGCCATCGCAGCAAGCCTTCAGCCCGTCCCCTGGGGACGGGCCAAAGGCGATCTATTTTCTACACTGCCGGTTTTCAGTTAGATTGGCCGGACTGGAATCAGGCTGCGGCCATCATCGCCTCTACGTCCGCCTGTACCTCGCCGATGGGTTTAATACCAAATTTTTCGACCAGTACTTTGGCCACGGTCGGTGACAGAAAGGCCGGCAGGGTGGGTCCCAGCCGGATGCCCTTGACTCCCAGAGATAGCAACGCCAGCAGGACTGCCACGGCTTTTTGTTCATACCATCCGATATCATAGGAAATCGGCAGGTCGTTAATGTCGTCAAGCTCAAAGACTTCTTTTAATTTCAGAGCGATGACCGCCAGCGAATAGGAATCGTTGCATTGGCCGGCATCCAGAATACGCGGGATACCGCCGATATCGCCCAGATCCAGCTTGTTGTAGCGGTACTTGGCGCAACCGGCCGTTAAAATAACGGTATCTTTGGGAAGGGCTTCGGCCACCTCGGTAAAATAGTTTCTCGATTTTTGACGCCCATCACAACCGGCCATGACCACAAAGCGTTTGATGGCCCCGGATTTTACGGCATCCACCACTTTGTCGGCTAGGGCCAGCACCTGGTTGTGGGCAAAACCGCCGACGATTTTACCGGTTTCAATTTCCTCAGGCGGGCTGCATTTTTTGGCCAATTCGATAATTATCGAAAAATTCTTGGTGCCGCCTTCCGGTCTGTCCGGAATATGAACAGCCCCGGGGTAGCCGGTCATACCGGTGGTGAAAAGCCGGTCCAGATAGGTGTTGTTCTTTTTTAATGGAACAACACAGTTGGTGGTCATTAAAATCGGACCATTGAAAGATTCAAACTCCTTATTCTGATTCCACCAGGATCCTCCGTAATTGCCCACGAAGTGGTCATATTTTTTGAAGGCCGGGTAGTAGTTGGCCGGCAGCATCTCGCCGTGGGTGTATACATCCACGCCGGTGCCTTGGGTCTGTTTGAGCAGTTCTTCCATGTCCTTGAGGTCGTGGCCGCTGATTAATATTCCCGGGTTGCTGCCGACACCGATGTTCACCTCGGTGATTTCAGGATTGCCGTAGGCGGACGTGTTGGCCTCATCCAGGGTGGCCATGGTGGTGACCGCAACCTCACCGGCTTTCATCACAAGGC
>JBATKU010000093.1:0-1703 GCA_049669725.1 Desulfobacterales bacterium | reverse complement strand
CAAGGGAAACCCATACATCTCGGTGAATAAAGCAATCACAAAGGCAGCAAAGGCGCCGAACGTCCGCCAGTCACGTTGGGTTTGCGGCTTGAAAAAACTAAACACAAAAATCAGAAATATGGCGGAGTTTATTATTACCAGCTGCCAGAGCCCGTAATCAGCCAGATCGTTCATCGCAAAAGCCTCCCTTTAGACCAAATCAATATAGCAGTGATCATAATTCGCTGACTCCATAGCTCAGTGACATTTCATAGCCCGGCCACCGTTGGCTTTGTTCAGTCGTTCCAGATAACGACCCCATATTCCTTTTTTCTTTGCCGACTTGGGGTTGAGGAATTTTTTGGGGTTTTTTTCAAATGATTGCCGGCAGCCCTCGGCGCAAAAATAATAGGTGTCACCGTCAATGGTCGTAATTATATCTTTTATGCCGGAGACAACTGCCATTCCGCAGACGGGGTCTACAACTGTATTTTTAGTTTTCGTGGATAATATCATTGGGTAACCTCCTTGTTGTATTGCCGAAATGTAACTAATGAGATTGCAATGGCTATGCCACTTAGTGGTATCATCATCTAAAACTTTGATATAATTGTGAATATAAATAATATTCCGTTTTTGAAAAAGTCTTTCTCCCAAAATAAGGCTGGCAAGTGCAAAAAAAATTCCCGGTTTAGGTGGATAGGATGCATTTGTCACGGGTAAAAAGTATCCAGTTTTTGGTGCCAATGAAAAGATTCGGCGGATTTGTATTCATATCGACGGGCCAAAAGATGTAAACGGTTATTACGGTTTGCAGCTTGGTATTGGCGGAAATTGCATGTGAGGTTTGATTACCGGGAACCGAGTTCCCTATAGAACGGCGCTTTGCCGGGGTCGCCCGGAGCGGATGGCCCGCTCCATTACTAATTTTAACTTTTCAAAATCAAAAGGCTTGCCAAGACAACCAAAAGCTCCTTTTTCTTTTGCCTGTGCTGCAATTTCATCAGAAAAGTAGGCCGTCATTATTAGGATTGGGAGATCCGGCTTCAGTAAACGAATCTGATCGAGTGCCTCTATGCCGGAGATTCCAGGCATGCGGATGTCCATCAAAATCAGATCAAAATCCCCTTTGTTTGCTTCTTCAACGGCCGTTGATCCGTTATCCACTTCGAAAATCTCGTATTGCCAATCTAATAGAATCCGCAACATGGTGCGGTGGGCGATATCATCATCGACGAGAAGCAGTGTTTTTTTATCCTTCATTGGTATTTATCCTTATTATTTGTGCCCCAGAACTGCTGGAATCCGCGCCAGATGAGATCCTGCTGTCGGTTGAATTATACCGGTGATAACCGGTGTAAGTTTGCTTGCGGCTGTCTGGCGCTTGGAGATCAAACCAGCAATTGTGAACCCCAGTACCAGTCCGACGAAACCGAATACAATGGCCGCACCGGTTTCGCCCATGCCCATATATTGGTGGAATTCGGAGCCGCTAATAGCCCCTATTAAAAGACTCAGGGTTGGCAGGATATAGAGAATCAGGGCGCTTTTAAAAACCGAACTTGAACTGAGACTGATGGTCACCCCGTCCCCGACCTGCGCGTTAGCCGGATTTAAGACCCGGGTCTCCATCCGGGAACAGTCGGCCAGGGAATGACAAAACTGCGTTGATTCGCAATTGTTGCAGGCACCACCTTTTTCAGTAACTACCATGGCCCAGCCTT
>JBATKU010000092.1:0-1980 GCA_049669725.1 Desulfobacterales bacterium | reverse complement strand
GTTTGAAGCAGTTTTCATGTCAAAACGTTCTCACTTATAAATATATGCAGACGTTTTGACAAAACTACATTTTTACCTAAAAGTCAATGAATTTTGTCGGATTTCAGCTATTCTCGGTGAAAGCCGCATTGAGCAATAAAAGCAACTATTTTCCGTTGTAATGGGCTTACTTGAAAAAATATACTCAATGAGATCACTTTTGATAGCGCCTAAACGATCGCATTTGCAAGGTTATTAAAGCGACATGCTGGATACGGGCACACGCCACCATGGCCATTAGTGCACCAATAGCAAAAGTGTGGGTCTATCAGAGGCCATTTGCACTCAGATGCTAAGGAGGGATACCTGATTCAGGATCTAAAATAAAGGTGAGTAAACTCTCCCAGCGTGGGAAAATTAGTATTCGTATCGTGCAGCGTAATTGATTCCAGTACTCCTTGCGGGAAGTGAACTTGCTATATCTGAGCGTATAGTAAAGTCGATCGGTCAATTCCAGGATCTGATGAACATAAAAGGCCAAAAGGTTAAGGGTAAAAAAGATCATCGATAGATTTTGTTGCCCATGACCGAAGTTGTGCTCAATGTGATAACCTTGGTTTTTGAGGGTATTGAAGGTCTCATTTTCAATTTTCCAGCGCGCTCGGCCCCCTTTAACCAGGGTGACCACATTATTTTCATCTACATCAATGTCAGTTACCCAACTGTTTTTATAGGTGACTTTGCCGGTTTGGGCCACAAGCTGATATTGGAAAAAGTTGACCAGGTCCGCATCTTTGCTACCGTTTAAGGGAACCTGGTTAACCCATTGATAGCGATGGCGGCGACCTTTTTCATCGCCAAATTCCAGACGGCCCCCATCGCCCAGTGCAATCAGCTCGTTGACCCATTCAAACAGTACTTTATGATCGGCAGGTTTAGCGACCAGAATAAAAGACATTTTAGCTGCTTTCAGCTCATCAATAAAAGGCTGGTTTGAGTAAAGACCATCGGCGGTGACAATGATTTTCAGCTTGGGGTAGTTTGCTTTTATTTTGTGCACCACACGCTTTGCGGCATTGCGTTCACAGTCTTGTTTCTTGGTACCATCTTGGTTGCTGATGGGCTCAGGTGCCAGGGGCAGCACTTGGCGCATATCCGGATGAACGATGACGGATTGAAGAATTTGATGATGATAACGCACATTGCCTTTGGATGTGGTGACCAGGCAATGGGGACAACAAATTTTTTCAGAAGAAAAATACTCTGAACCGTCAATGGATACCAGGTAACTGCCGTCGAGCAATTGATAATTGGCAAGGTGCTTGCCGCGTTGCAAGCGGTGGAGAAAATCAGCGAAAGTGCTGTCCAATTCCGAGGCGGCGATGGCGTCTAAAACCGATCGCATTTGAGTATCTTTAGGAATGTGGCTGACATCAAAAATGGTGGTTAAATTGTTTTTTTGAATACCGTCCTGTAACCTTTGCTGAAAGGTTAATACCGAGGGGTCCTGAAAAAACATCATGGCAAAGCCGCTCATCAGGCAATCATGCAGACTGTAATCGACCTTGGCAGTTTGTCGCCGGTCATCGATCTGTCTGAAGTGCTCTGAAAGCGTTGTTTTCAAAGCAGTAAAGCTGAGATGTTTTTTGTGATGCACTTAAAACCCCTACCTGTCGTATAAGCCTTTGATATTTATACAATAAATAAGGGCAAAAGTCTAGTTTTTTATTTCAAGTTATTTCAGAGAGTTACGGCATATGGCAAAAATAGTTTTGCGAAAAAAAACTTTCATTTTCACCATAAACCCATTCGGTGAATCAATAAATTGATTCACCGGGAATTGCTGTACTGCCTTTAGCTAATGATACAGGACTTTTCGAGAGGAGGTTCACATGGAAATTCAAGAATATTTTGAAAACGCCGAAGGAAACGGAATTCTATCAACCGCTGATGGCAACGGCAAGGTTGATGCTGCCATCTATGCCCGGCCCCATTTTATGG
>JBATKU010000091.1:0-6847 GCA_049669725.1 Desulfobacterales bacterium | reverse complement strand
GTGTTTTATCCCTTTTGGAGATTCGTGCTACCTCAACACCCAATGAATCACATTTATTAAGAAAATCGTTCAGATCAGCGACCTCCAGGCAAAGATGCTCGATTTGCCTGCGACTGTCTTGATTGTGGTCGGTGATAAATATCTCAAAATGAAGATCTTCATTCAGGTAGTTGATCATAACCAAATCAGCGTCGAGGTTGAAAATGGATTTAGACAGCGATGCAGGTAATGTTTTGGGTTCCGACTTCTCCAATCCCAGCAGGTCTTTGTAAAATCTGTCCGAATTTTCTTCCGAACCGCATGTAAGTCCAACATGTCGCAAAACCATTAGCTGCTCCTTTGGCAATAGTTATAGCGGTATAAATGACAGGAATTCCTTTCCTAAATTCCGCATTCCGCAATCCGCAATCCGAATTCAAAGATTAGGGTTTATAATGACCTTGATCGACTCCCTGCCATCCAGGACCGCCTGAAATCCCTCGCTGACTTTTTTTAAAGGAAGCTTGTGGGTGATCATGTCATCCACTTTGATCGCCCGTGTTGCGATTAGTTCAATGGCATCAACAATATCCGGTGGTCCGCAATAGTAGGAAGTGAGTATTTGAATTTCTTTGGTCCAGAAATCATTAAGCGGCACGATTATTTGCTTATCCGGCCCGGGCACCGCAAAAAAAACGATGACCCCGCCTTTGTCCACGCACTTCCAAGACGGTTTGGCCTTGCTGCACGCCGGCAAGTCGCTGCGCCCTGACGACACAGGCCAACGGCTCAATAAAAGTGCTTTGGTCATAGCTGATGGAGTCCGGCAAACGATAAGCGCCATTCTCAATCAGGGTACTGGGAACCAGCACATATTCGGATAGTCCACCCGCAAGCCTTTCGGCGATATTGGTACAGACAGGGTAATGCCCGTTTTTACAGTAATCGCATTGCATGCAGGGCACTTTGGGTGCAACAAACACCCTGTCGCCGGGTAAAAATTTCTTTACTGATGGTCCGACCTCAACAACCTCAGCACCAATTTCATGTCCCGGCACCAGCGGTGCTCTGGGCAGGCGGTACCATTCAACGATATCGCTGCCGCAAATGCCGCATGAAATTACTTTGACCAGCATCTCATCCGTCCCCGGCCGGGGCGTCGGCACTTCTTCGATTCGAATGTCTTGATGATTGTACCATTTCGCGACTTTCATTTTTGATTCTTCAGTGTGTTGTAAAGATCGAAAGCCTTGTCCGGAGTTTCGTTGTTGTGCACCACCGCCTTTACGGCCTGGATCATGGCAACGGGGTCTTCGGACTGGAAAATATTACGACCCATATCCACGCCGCTGGCACCCTGCTGCACCGCATTGTAGGCCATGGTCAAAGCATCCGGTTCCGGCATTTTCTTGCCTCCGGCCATCACGATGGGCACGGGGCAGGAAGCCGTCACAGTCTCAAATCCGTCATCGATATAGTAGGTCTTGACATAATGGGCCCCCAGTTCGGCACAGATCCTGGTGGCCAACCTGAAATAGCGGCCATCCCGGGCCATGTCTGTGCCGACGGCCGTAACGGCCAGGGTCGGAATGCCGTACCGGGTTCCAATATCCACCATTTTGGTCATATTTATGATGGATTCTTTCTCAAATTCACCACCGATAAACACCTGCACTGCCATGGCACAAACATTGAGCCTAATCGACTCCTCGATATCTACCGCAATCTGTTCGTTGGAAAGTTCTTTGAGGATGCTGGTTCCCCCCGAAACCCTGAGAACGATGGACTTTGACATGGAGGGCGGCACAATGCTTCTAAGAATTCCCCTCGTCAGCATCAGCGTGTCCGCATACGGCACCAGGGGCAGAATGCTAAGGTCAATTCGTTCCAATCCGGTGGTCGGTCCCTGAAAATACCCGTGATCGATGGCCAGCATGACGGTCCGGCCGCTTTGGGGATTAAATATCCGGCTTAGCCTGTTTTTCATCCCCCATTCCAATGAATTGGATCCTTTTAGAAAAAATCCTTCTGTTTTTTGGGGTGTATCGATATAAAACTTCTTCGCCTCTTTGAGTTCATCCACGTCAGGCATTTGAGTGTCTCCTTTCAGTGTTTATGTTTATCGAAATTTCACGGTGATATCTGTCGATAGTTGACTTATGGCCTCTCTTACAATATAAAAACCGCAATGGTCAACCTTATGATGAAAAGGCGACTGATCGCGGCGTTTATAATAACAATCCTGAACGTTGCATCCGGCAGCGGATACGGCGCCGACTTGCGTTCATTGATCGAATACAAAGAAAACGGTGCCATTGATTGGACCGCCGGTGTCGTTGAGGCCAAGGGCAGCGGTGTTCCTGAAACCTACACTTATTACGGCAAACCACAAACTCACCGGCAACAAACCATTGATGAAGCCACCAGCAAAGCCCATCACAATCTATTAGAAACGATTGTCAATCTGCGAATTAATTCCGACAGCCGTGTAATCGACATTGTCGAGGCTTACCCTTCCATTATGGCCCAGTTGAGAGGCATGGTGCAAAATGCGCCGGAAATTGAAAAGCTGAGGCAATACCAGTACGACGGCACCGTGGAAGTCTGGTCCCAGATGAAACTCAACGGCGGCTTTTCTCAACTCATCCTTCCTCCGGAAATCAGGCATATTGAATCCATTAAGCAGGTCTTGACCCGCAATGAATATGTGAAGATGCAAAATCGCTCACGATCATCACAAATTTTTTCCGGCATGATAGTGGATGCCAGGGGTATTCAGGCAGTTCCCGTACTGGCACCAAGAATTTTGGATGAGAATCTGGTGGAAGTATTCGGACCGGCCTATGTCAGTCGCGAATTTGCGGTACAGAATGGCGTGACCTGTTACACAACTGATATCTGGCAAGCTAAATTTGACCAGCGGGTTGCCGGCAATCCGTTGATCGTCAAAGCCCTGAAAGTCCTTTGGCCGGGCCGCTGCGAATTTATTATCAGCAATTCAGATGCCGACAAGCTCAAAAGCGCCTCCGAGCATCTAAAATTTCTCAGGGAATGCAAGGTCATCATCGTCCTCGACCCAATGTGACGCCTTCGTAATTAGCCCATCTTCTGCGTTGTGCTTCATCTTTCGTCAGTCCAGCGTACTGGCCAGTACGCCGCACAAGTAATTCTGAAGCTTGACGCAGATATTGGACAAAAGGGCCATTTCTAAACAGAAATTTAGGTGCCTAACTGCCAGGAGGCCAGATACTGCTTCTGCTCGGCCGTCAGCCGGTCGATGGCAATTCCCATGGCAGCCAGTTTTTCTTTGGCAATCATCTTATCAATTCTTTCGGGAACGGGATAAACATCTTTTTTCAATGGCTTTTTGAGTTTCACCATATATTCGATGCTCAAGGCCTGGTTGGCAAAACTCATATCCATAACGCTGGAAGGATGCCCTTCAGCTGCGGCCAGATTGATCAGCCGGCCGTCTCCCAGGACGTTAATCCGGCGTCCATCTTTGAGCACAAATTCCTCCACGAAGGGCCGGATAATACGTCTTGATTTCGCAATCTGTTTGAGACCATCAAGATCAAGCTCTACATTAAAGTGACCGGAATTGGCCACCATGGCACCGTCTTTCATGATCTGAAAATGTTCTTTGCGGATGACATTGATGTCACCGGTCAGCGTGCAGAAGAAATCACCAATTCTGGCCGCCGTGCGGATCGGCAGGACCGTAAAACCATCCATGACGGCCTCTAACGCCGGTAGCGGATCAACCTCGGTTACAATAACATTGGCGCCCATGCCCCGGGCGCGCATGGCCAGCCCCCGGCCGCACCAGCCATAGCCACATACCACAAAACGGGATCCGGCCATCAGGCGATTGGTAGCACGAATCATGCCGTCGATGGTGCTTTGACCGGTACCGTAGCGGTTATCAAAAAGATGCTTGGTCTGGGCATCATTCACTGCAATAATCGGGTACTGGAGAACGCCGTCGGCGGCCATACTTCTCAAGCGAATAATGCCGGTGGTCGTCTCTTCGGTTCCGCCCAGAACCCCGGCAATAAGCTGGGTGCGCTTGGTGTGCAATACCGAAACCAAATCGGCGCCATCATCCATCGTAAATTGCGGGCGGGTGTCAAGAACCGCATTGATGTGGGAATAGTAAGTTTTATGGTTTTCCCCCTTGATGGCAAAAACGGGTATTTTATCGTTTTTCGCCAGTGACGCGGCAACATCATCCTGGGTACTCAGCGGATTTGATGCGCACAAAGCCACGTTGGCACCGCCCGCTTTCAGGGTTTTCATAAGGGACGCCGTCTCGGTGGTCACGTGCAGACAGGCGGCGATTCTAATTCCTTTTAACGGCTTTTCCTTATTAAATCGTTTCTGGATGCGATTTAAAACCGGCATATTCTGATTGGCCCATTCAATGCGCAACGCACCTTCTCGGGCGGCCTTGATATCCTTGACGTCGTAATTCATTGTTGAATAATCTCCTATTTCTATAGGGTTAATGCATAAGTTATAATAAATTTACGTACCATATTTGTAAAAAAATTCGAGATCCGAATATCGAAATCCGAAACAAATCCGAAATCCTAATGATAGAAATTCAAAACCGTGAGATTTTGAATGCCCATAGCAATGTGAGGCAGGCTATCCTCGATCCCGTTTGGGATTTTGATCATTTGAATTTTGATATTGTTTCGTATTTCGTATTTCGAATTTTAGGCGTTACGACTTAAGTCAAAAAAAGCACTCAGAGCGCTAACACTGACCAAAAATCATATAAGCTTCTCAACCCTAAAGTCCCGCCAGTTCCCGGATAATGTCAGCTTTGTTTGTTTTTTCCCAGGTGATCTCGTCTTCGCTGCGGCCGAAGTGACCGTAGGCCGAAGTCATTCGATAAATGGGCCGAAGCAAGTCAAGATACTCGATGATGGCTGCAGGTCTTAAATCGAATACGTCCTTAACGATTTCTTCAACCCGCTGTTTGGGAACAACACCGGTGCCCATCAGATCGACCATGACCGAGACGGGTTCAGCCACTCCGATGGCGTAGGCAATTTGGATTTCACATTTTTTAGATATCCCCGCCGCAACGATATTTTTGGCGATATGCCGGCCCATGTAAGAGGCACTGCGGTCCACCTTGGAGGGATCCTTCCCGGAAAAACAGCCGCCCCCGTGGCTTCCCTGGCCGCCATAGGTGTCAACGATAATTTTACGCCCGGTCACCCCGCAGTCTCCCATCGGTCCTCCAATGACAAATCTACCGGTGGGGTTAATAAAATAGCGGGTATCGCCGTCGGTCATATCCCGGGGAATTACCTTTTTAATAACTTCTTCGATCAGGGCCTCTCTTAAATCTTCGTAGGATACATCATCTTTATGCTGGGCCGAAACCACAACGGCATCCACCCGTTTGGGGGTTCCGTTTTCATACTCGATCGTAACCTGGGATTTTCCGTCCGGCCTTAAAAAGTCGAGGGAGCCGTTCTTACGAACCGTGGCCAATCGCCGACAGAGTTTATGGGCATAGGTAATCGGCATGGGCATCAATTCGGGTGTTTCATCAGTGGCAAATCCGAACATCAACCCCTGGTCCCCGGCACCCTGGTCTTTGTAAAGGCCCTGACCTTTGGTAACCCCCTGGGAGATATCCGGCGATTGACGATCAATAGAGGTTATGACCGAACAGGTTTGGTAGTCAAAACCCATCCGGGAAGAAGAATAACCAATATCGCGTATGGTCTCCCGGACGATCTGCGGCATGTCCACATAACATTCGGTTGTAATTTCTCCGGCAATAAAGGCCAGTCCGGTGGTAACCAGGGTCTCACAGGCCACCCGGCAGTTTTTATCCTGGGCCATGATACTATCCAAGATAGAATCGGATATGGCATCCGCCACCTTGTCCGGATGGCCCTCGGTCACCGATTCGGACGTAAATAAATATCTTTCATTTGCCATGAATAATCTCCTTAAATCAAGTTTGGGAATAGCAAAATACAAAAGTATTATGCTAAATCACTATGTTGGGTATGTCAATAGTCTGCTGGATCCCGCCCTTAAAAACTATGCTTAGGGGAAAATACTGTGTTTCTAATTTAAAAATACATCATTTACCCTATTTTTACTTGAAATTCCTTACAGTAAAGTCTAAAAGTTGAAATGCTCAATTCGGATAACCACCCTTTCATTTGACTAACCCTTATCCGTCCCGGAACGGACTATCATAAGAGACGCAGACATAAGGTTCCGGAATTCTATCTTTCGACAACAGAATCAAGATCACCCCGACAGCATATCTTACAGGCGTAAATTGTTGGCTTTATCAATCCAAGAACCCAAACCCAACAAAGGAGGAGGCATTATGAAGATAAACCGACGGGAGTTTATCCAGATCACCGGTGCTTCGGCAGCCGGTCTTGCCGTCAGCGGCCTGGGATTTGACCTGCGCCCGGTTAAAGTCCATGCCCAGATGCTCAAGACCAAATATGCCACGGAGACCATCACGATCTGCCCTTATTGTGCGGTGGGCTGTGGGGCCATTGTGCATACCAGCCGCAAAGGGGACGGAAGGGTTATCAACATCGAGGGCGATCCGGACCATGTGATTAACCGGGGTTCGCTGTGTTCCAAGGGCGCCGCCCTGACCCAACTTGTGGAAAACGCCGATCGCATCACCGAACCGATGTACCGCGCCCCCCATTCCCAAAAATGGAAAAAAGTGTCGTGGGACTGGGCCCTGACGGAGATCGCCAAGCGGGTCAAAGCCACCCGGGATGCCACTTTTGAGTCCAAAAATGCCAAAGGAGAGGTTGTCAATCGGACCGGCGGCATCGCCTCGGTGGGCAGTGCGGCCCTGGAC
>JBATKU010000090.1:0-14868 GCA_049669725.1 Desulfobacterales bacterium | reverse complement strand
CTATTTCAGTATAAGCCTGTTTGGATTTGACTGTCTAATACTATAGAAATGCCTAAAATGTCTAAATTGCCTAAAATGCCTAAAATGAGGGAATGCTATCATTTTAATTCCTATCCAGTAGCCAGCCACCAGCCGCCAGTAGTCAGAAGCCAGGGACCAGCATCGCGTATCATGTAATGATCAGCATCCAGGTTACTTAATTAACTTAATCAACTCAATCAACCCAATCAACGACAGCTACGTCTTTACGGCCGGAAAGGTCAGCTTGAACGTGGTCCCCCTGCCGACCTCACTTTCAATTTCGATGTTGCCGTCATAGTCTTTGACAATTCCGTAGCTGATGCTGACGCCCAGTCCGGTTCCCTTGCCGACCTTTTTGGTGGTAAAAAAGGGCTCGAAAAGTTTGGCCTGAACCTCTTCTGACATTCCTGTTCCGGTGTCCGAGACGTACACAGTTACCCGTTCGTCCTCTAAAATCGATTTGATGGTAAGTTTCTTGTCGCCAGGGTTATCCGGTTGATTGCTCTTTTCATCCATGGCGTCAATGGCATTGGATACCAGATTGATAAAAACCTGTTCCAGGCGGTTGTGCTCCGCTAAGATTTCCGGCAGGTCGGGATCCAGATCGAGTTTAACGTCAATATCGTGAACTTTCAACTGATGACCGAGGACTTTAAAAACATCCTCAATGGGATCGTTGATATTAACTTTGCTGCGCACCGGTTCGGATTGCCGGGCAAAGTCGCGAACGTGTTTGATAACTCCGGTTGCCCGCTCCACATTGGCGACGATATCATTGGCCATGGACCGCAGGTCGTCATCTTCAATTTTCGCGCCTCGTTTTAACATTTTCAGAAAAAAATCGGCACATACCTGGATGACATTCAGCGGCTGGTTGATTTCATGGGCCATGCCGGCCGCCATTACACCCAGGGTGGTCATCTTGCCGGCCTGGATAAGCTGGGTTTCTTTCTCCACCACTTCGGTGATGTCGGTGGTGGTGGCGATAATGACGTGACCGGTCCCATATCCGGCCAGGCTGACATTGACATTGACGAAAAACGGTTTGCCCCCCTTGCGGTGGTGGCGCTTTTTGGTAAACAAAGGGGATTGATCTTCGGTCAGGTTTTGCAACCCCCGGGTCAGCTCTTCATCGGTTTCATCCCCCAGTTGCAGAAAGGTCAATTGCCGCAACTCCTTGCGAGAATACCCGTAGCTGTCCTGGGCCCGATGGTTCATATCCAGAATTTTAAATGTTTTGCTGTCAAGAATAAAAATCGGGTGGGGATCACTGTTAAACAGGGTGCGGTACTTTTCTTCGGATTTAATGTACTGTTCCTGAAGCATGGCGTTTTCGATGGCCAATCCGATGCGATTGCCGATCAATTCCAGAACATTTTTCTGATCGAGGCTGAAATAGTTCGGGGTTTTGCTGCCGATGCGAATGACACCGAGTGATTTCTTTTCCTTGCTGCTGATGGGAACGTAGGCCAGGGAGGCGATCTTATCTTCTTCCAGCAGACAGATTTCATCCAGACAGTCTTCCGGCAAATTTCCATAGATCGTAAATTCGTTGGTTTGAGCAACCCGGTGAATAATGCTTTTTTCTTCCAGAACGCTGACTTTTTTACAGGCATTATCAGACAGTCCCTGGCTGTGGCGCAGGGAGTATTGACCGTTTTTATCCAGCATATAGATGCAGATGCCGTCGGCCGATAAAAAATTGAGCAGCTCCCGTACCGCCTGGTTGATTCTTGATTCCAGATCCGCCGGAGCGTTCAACGCGCTGTAAATGGTGCACAGGGTGCTCAACTCCCTGGTATGATACTCCCGTTCTACTTCGGCCTTTTTATCTTCGGTTTTGTCCCAGAGGGTTTCGATAGCCCCGACGATGGTGCCGTCATGTCCTTTGATAGGGGCTGCGGTAAACCAGCACCATTTCCCGTCTTGGCCCAATCGGGGAAAAAACACTTCAGCCTCGTATGCTTCTTCGATGAGCACGGATTTGCGCCATTTCCCGCCGTATAATTTTTGGATTTCATCTTCGCCGATCTGATCCAGGATCACATCCGCCATGGTGGGACGTTCTTCCCCCCAGAAAGGTGTTGACTGCCGGGTGGTGCCGACCATGTCTGCGGCCTTGGCACCGGTGAGGTTTTCCATGGCCTTATTCCAGTGGGTAACGACATGGTCCCAGTTGATGACAAAAGTCGGTATGGTGCTGCCTTCAATGATCTGTGACAGGGCGATTTCACTTTCGATCGACTCGCGTTCGATTTCCACATAGCGGTTACTTCGCTGGGTAATCACTTCGCCCAAACGGTCGGCGAATTGTTCAAAGAAGGCATAGATGTCGGCTGCGCTGTCTTTGTTCTGGCGCAGCAGCTTTAAGGCTTTGCGCTTTTCGGTTTCAACCCGCAGCGATGTCCATATTGTTCTGGAATCAACATGATCAAAAAATTTTACCCCCAGGGGCTTTGTGATATTGATGATCACGCCCAGCTTTACATCGCCGGTAAGCTCCATTAAAACCTGCAAATTTTCAAGCTCGTAAAGATCCCGGTAATCAGCGGTGGTGAAAATTCCCATTTCTTTAGCGTACAGTAAACCTTCGGCCCGGCTGTTTTTATCCGCGACGCCTATAATTGAGGGATGCTGACCCTTGAAATCCTCGCTGAAAAGTAACAGGAGAAGTTGCTTGCAAAAATTCCCTCCGCCCACGATGGCGATATGAGATCTAAGCAGTTCGTCTATCACGCCAAAACACCTTTATTGGAATTAATATTAACTCCTTCCATCGCCTAAAAGAAAATCAGCGTCACCACCACAAAGGTCGGGATTAAATAAATCAATGAATATTTCAATATATAGCCGAAGAAGCTGGGCATGGTTGTTCCGGCTTCTTCAGCAATGGACCGGACCATAAAATTCGGTGCATTGCCGATGTAACTGCAGGCACCGAAAAAGACCGCCCCGGCGGCGATCGCTTTAAGATAGACAGCATTTTCCGTCATAAGCAAAGGAACCGCGGCGGCCTCCGGCATTCCGGCATAAAAACTTCCCAGGGCGGTATTAAAAAAAGTGAGGTATGTCGGCGCATTGTCGAGAAAGGCTGAAAGCCCACCGGTTACCCAGAAGTAGTGGTTCGGCTGAGTCACGCCGTTGACCAGAAAGGCCAGAGCGCCCTGGGAACCCGCCTTTAATATGAGCAAGCAGGGGATCATGGTGATAAATATGCCGATAAAAAGATAGGCCACCTCAATGATGGGAAACCATGTAAAGTCGTTGTCTTCGCGCAGACTAACCGAAGTGGTCACCAGCGACAGGATTCCCATGCCAATCAGCAACCCGTCACGGACCCAGTCCTGCACCGATCGGTGGACACCGAATGTATTTAATTCGCCCCAGTCCACCATGCCGCTCATCAATACGGAGCCGACAATCCCTGCCAGAAAGATAAAGTTGTGCACGCCCTCCAGCTTTAACGGTTGCTTGACACCGTCCTCCGCCGGCGCCGTCGCTCCTTCTTTGCGGTAATGGTAGGTATCAAGAAAAAAGTAAATTACCAGCAGTATGATGGCAACCGTCAGCATGTGGGGCAGGACATTAAAGGTCCAAAAGAACGATACGCCGTGCAAAAATCCTAAAAAGAGGGGTGGATCGCCCAGGGGGGTCAACGACCCGCCGACGTTGGCAACCAGGAATATGAAAAAAACCACCATAAAGGTTTTGTTTTTGCGATAATTATTGGCGCGCAGGAGGGGGCGAATTAACAGCATGGCCGCCCCGGTGGTACCCATCCAGGAAGCCAGCAATGTGCCGATGATGAGGATGACCACATTGACAAGGGGAGTCCCCCTCAGGGTCCCCCGCAGTAAAATTCCGCCGGAAACCGTGTACAGAGACCATAACAGGATTATAAAGGGCACATAATCAGCAAGAACGATATGAAGAATTTCATAGAGGGCATTGCCCTTGAAGGCGATCAAAAAGGGTATGGCAAGGGTGGCGGCCCAGAAACCGGAAATTTTTCCAAAGTGGTGATGCCAGAAATCCGGCATCAGCAGGGGCCATAGCGCAATGGACAGCAGCATGCAGGCAAAGGGGATACAGCTCCACAGGGGCAGAATCGGACCCAGGCTTGGATGATCTTGACCGTGGCCGGATCCGGATTTAACATGCCCGGTGTCACCGCCCTCAGTCCCATGGTCGGCTGATTTGGCAGAGCCTGTTTCAGATGGCTGACTCGCTGATGCCAGGCGCAGTGTCGGATAGTGGGTGGTTGTCTTGTCCGAAGCGAAAACTGATACCGAAAATACCATCATTGCTACCATAAATACCATCACCGCGTAACTCAGCCCTTTCATGGATTCGCTCCCTGTGCTTTTGAGTATTTCATCAATTGGCTATCAGTTTCTATTTGTGCAATAAGACCTCTTTCGACCGGGTGGCCGGTATCTTGTATAGGATCAACGCGTCTGAAATTTTATTCTTTGAACAGGTTTGCACGTTATCAGAGTTAGGCCGGGTTTAAAAGCAGTTTTTTCAGGCACGGTCCGCCGCAGGCGGACTAATTTCTGATGAGGTCCATCTATATAAAAACAGATCTCACTGCGCCAAACCCAGTGTTCCAACATCCCATTATTCCAGTACCCCATGACATGCGGTTACGGCAATCCCGCCGCTGACAGGACTGACCTGGTCCCGGGAACCAAGTTTTCAATGTTAGAATTAATATTTGACCCGACACTCTTATTGCCATATATTATCCAATACCAACCGACATCGATCCACGTGTTTTCTTTTCTCCAGGTTGTTTGGTTTTTCAAAAAAGGAGGTCCGGGTATGAAATTCAAATTAATAACCTTTCTGGCACTGACAGCCATGGCTGGACTTTTTATTCTCCCCGGTTTTGTGGATGCTGACACCTCGCCGCCGGCCGAAGGCGGTGTTTTGCCCCCGATTGATCTTGGTGCCCCTCAGAGCGCAGATTACCAGCAGTATCTGGGCATCGGCGGGGAAAAAGTATTTACGATACCCGAGATAAAAGCTGAAGTCGTTCTGATTGAAATTTTTAGCATGTACTGACCGTTTTGCCAGAAGGAGGCTCCTTCTGTGAATGAGATGTTCCGCAAGATTGAAGGTGACCCTAAGCTGAAGGGAAAAGTCAAACTGATTGGTATCGGTGTGGGCAACTCGGCCTTTGAAGTCGATCACTTTAAAAAGGTTTATAATATTCCGTTTCCGCTTTTCCCGGATGGTGATTTTGTGATCCACAAAAAGCTGGGAGAGGTCCGAACGCCATATTTTATAGGTGTAAGGATTTTAGCGGACGGCAGCCACCGGGTTTTTTACTCAAGACTTGGCGGCGCCAAAGACGCCGATGCGCTGATGCAAAAGCTTTTAAAGGAATCCGGATTGAGGTGATCGCGGTGCGGGTTGCGAGTTACGGGTTACGGGTATATATAGTTGATTGAGTTGATTGTGTTTATTGAGTTGATTAAGTTGGAGCTTCAGCACTCTCAGATCTTCTACTTAATCAACTATTCAACTTATTCAACCCATCAACTTTAGTATCTTAACCATTCAACTAATCAACCAATATACGAGCGAGGTAGCAGCCATGAAAAAATTAATTGAAATAATTTTAATGGCAGGCCTGATGGGGTTATTTCTTTTCACACCGGCTTTTGGTGCGTCGGCAGCTTATAAGGACAACATATACAACCCGGGGCAATTAAGACCCATAGACAGCAAACTAAAGGTTAGCGTCGGTGAATCCGCACCCGATTTTACGCTGCCTTCCGTTGCCGGAGAAGATATTACCCTTAGCCAGTTTAGAGGGCAAAAAAATGTCGTGATATCCTTTGTTCCGGCCGCCTGGACGCCGGTTTGCTCTGACCAGTGGCCGGGATACAACATTGTCAAAGAAATGTTTGATGGAAACGATGCCGTTTTGCTGGGCATTACCGTGGACAATATCCCGACGCTGTACGCCTGGACCAAGCAGATGGGTAAATTGTGGTTCCCGGTGCTGTCGGATTTTTGGCCCCACGGGGCGGTTGCGGACCGCTACGGTGTATTACGGTCCGATGGTGTTTCCGAACGGGCGCTGATATTTATTGATAAAAAGGGCATTATTCGAGATATCCAGGTAAACGATATCAATAAGCGACCCGACCTGGAAAGCTGTGCGATTAATCTGGAGAAGATGAATAAGTAAGCGTTGCGGGTTATGGGCAGCAGGTAACAGGATACGGGGTTATTGGGAATTCAGAAGGCGGAAAATATGAAAATCAGACATTCAACCATTTCCTTTTCCGCATTCCGCATTCCGCATTCCGCATTCATTTGCCTCTTTTTCTTTATTGCGATTTTGGGGGTTTTCTTTTTTTCAATTGTTGATTCTCGGGCCGAAACCGGGGTTAGCGTGAAGCCCATTGGGGAGGCAGCCCTTGACGAGCTGATAAAGAATAAGGACAACCTGCTGATTGTCAGTTTCATGGCGGCATGGTGTGGACCCTGTATTGACGAACTGCCGGCCTTAAATAATTTGTATCGTAAATATAAGGGTCAGGGTCTAAAACTGGTCGGTATCAGCATCGATCTTGAAGGACCCGAGGCGATAAAACCGGCTTTAAACCATCTGAAAATTGATTTTCCTGTCTACTGGTATGGCGATAAGGCGATCCAAAAGTTTAAGCTAACAGCGATACCGTTGCTGTTGGTTATCAAGCAGGGAAAAATTGTCGAACGGCTACCCGGCCGGCGACCAGAGAAATTTTTGGATAAGAAGGTTCAAGAGATTTTAAACTATTAACTAATAACGGATAACTTCCTATGTGTTTTCGCCTTTAAGAAAGTTAAAATGTCCCTCGAGCTAAGACATAAGGTTCTCTTTTGTATGGGCCTCGGGCTTCTGGCTGCAGCCAGTTGCGCCGCTGAGTCGACGGTTAAGCAGCCGACTAAAACCGTTGCGGAGAACCAAGAACTTATCCGGGTAACCGTCTACCAGCTGGTTGTCGACCCGTCGACCCGGCAACCTGTGGTTACACTTGCCGATCCGGGTGAGAAGCGTGCCCTTTTTATATGGATCGGTCTTGCCGAGGCGCGTGCTATCTACTCGGAAATTGAAGGAGTCGAACATCAGCGTCCGCTCACTCACGATTTGATTGAAAAAATTATTAAAAAATCCAACGGTGCAATTCATCATATAGTTGTTACCCATTCCCGGGATAACATTTATTATGCAACTATCGTTTTGCAAAGAGAAGAAAACCTTGTTGAAATAGATGCCAGACCCAGCGACGCCCTCGTCATGGGCCTAAAATTTAGTGCCCCCATTTATGTATCCCGCGACTTGTTTGAAAAGATGTCCCTGCCGCTGGAATCCCGGACTGAGATGGAAGAATCCTACGGCCTTTACCTGCAAGAACTCAACCCGGACCTGGCTAAGTACCTGGCCTTCGAATCAAAAAAAGGGGTCATGGTTTCAGGCGTTCGAAAAGGGAGCCAGGCTGCAATAGACGGGATAATGACAGGGGATATAATTGTGGAGGTCGACGGACGGATTGTCGAGGATTCATCATTTTTTCTGCAAATCCTTAAAAAAAGTAAAAGCCCCCTGGAAACCAGAATATATAGAAATAACCGTTTCCTGATCTTAACGATTCATCCTGACCCAAAGTTTTAACCCAATTCCGGTATTCCTGGCCTTTGTCATCATTGCCGTTTTAGGCGCAACCCGCAACTCGTATCCAGCACCGAACACAATTCTCAGGAAGATGATCCGGAACCGGCCAGGGCCTCAGTTACGGCCCTGTAAACCTGGTCGGCTGTGTAAAAATCACTTTTGAAAACCTGTTTTCCGGTTGGCGAAAAGATAACCAGCAGCGGGATTGTCAGAGTTCCAACCTCTTTGAGTTTGGCCCTTCCCGCCGGGTTATGACCTGTAATATCTACCTTCATCGGCACAATATTTTCCCTTGCGAAAAGCGAGACAACCTTGGGATCTTTAAATATCCCTTGCTCCAGTGCCTTGCAGTTTAGACACCACTCCGCGGTAAAGACCATAACGATAACCTTGCTATCGCTGGATGCTTCGGAAAAGCGTTCCGGTGTGTAATACACCCAGTCAACCGGACCCTGGTCGGTCAGTTGAACGGCTCCCCAGGCTGACAGGGCCATGGTCATCACACCGATGCCGGCATAAAAAGTTTTCTGCTTTACTTTGGCAGTTATCTGAAATGTGCGGTAGGCCAGCCAACCGCCGGCAGCAATGCAAAAAAACATCACCGGCCACCAGTATATTTTGGTTGTAGGATTGGGCGGATCGGCAAAGAGTGCGGCCAGGCCGACCCCGATAAAATATGCTGCTGCCGCCAGCATGAACAACCCCATGACCTGCTTGATCAACTCACTGGCCGGCCCGGTTTTGGGCATTTTTTCAACCCAGGCCGGGTGGGCGGACAGCACCAGATAGGGCAGGGCCATGCCGGTGCCGATGGATGCAAAGGTGGCGATGGTGGTCGCCGGCGGCTGGGTTGCCGCCCAGGCCGCAGCCGCTCCCATAAACGGTGCTGTGCAGGGGGTTGACAAAATTGCTGCCAGAATTCCCAAACCGAAAGAACCCTTAAGCGTATCCTGCTGCGGGTTGACCATGTATATAAAATTAGGCAGGCGCACACTAAAAAAGCCGAACATTCCGGTGGCCATAATTCCGATGAGAAGCCCCACCAGGATTGTAAATACCGGGTACTGGAACAGTTGATTGGCGGCGCTGAATTCGCTGACCAGAGCAATCAGAACCCCCAGCGCCACCCAGAATATCAAAACCCCCAGAAACATCGCCAGACCCAGCAAAAAGCACTGCTTGCGGTCCTGGGCCACATGGGACAAACTGATGATTTTAATCGGAACCAGCGGCAACACGCAGGGGGTAAAGTTGAGGAGGATACCGCCCAGCCCGGCAGTAATCAGCAACAGGATCATTCCGAATCCCGATGACACGTCTATCGCAAAGGTCAAGCCGAACAGGTCAAAATCCACTTCTCTGGAGGTGGTTGCCGTCGAACCTTGATCGTACCCGACAAACAACTCTTTATTTATTTTTGTCACGCCGGTCCCGGATTCAACAACCGCAAGGGATTCTTCAAATTTGATCTTGGCGGGGAACAAGCAGTAAGTATCTGAGCAGGCCTGGTATTCAAACACCAGTTTGATCCCCAGGTTTCCGGGCTTTATCGTTTCTTCCAGCCTGATCGGCAGATAAATGACGGTTTGCCCTTCAAAGGACATCAAATCCTCCGCAGCATACTCTACCTTGATCGGGACAGCCCTCGGATAACTTGGAGATTCTATGGTTATATCGTCACCGGCATCGGCAACCGTGACTTTTGTGGGGTAGGGTTTGAAATCTTCAAACAACTTAACCTGTTGAGCATCGGCATTGATGTGAAGGCCTCTTTTAATGTCGGCGACGATTGCCAGGATGATCGAATCGCCGGGACGTGCACGATCCACGGACCAGGCCGTCCGGACCTTGACAACCTCACCTTCCGTAGCCTGCAAATCTGTTGCTGCCGTATAAAGCGGAGATAAGACAATAAAGAAGGAAACCGCAAGGAGTAAAAATTTGAGTGAGCCTTTGTTCAAATCTATACCTGCATAAAAAGGCGGATGCCGGGTTCGAATCCCATCTCTTGTGCTTTAATGTCAAGGTGGATGGTTGATATTTGTTCCAGCGGTGGATAAATCAGTCTTTCTACTTTTCTTGTGTCGAGGGTTTTAATATATTTTTTGCAATTGTCACACACATCGACTCTGGTATCTTTTTCTTCCTCACTGTAAAAATAATGCAGATCTTTATTTTGGGAACTGTCACAATAGGGACAATGAACCCTTTTGGCAGACCATAAATGCCAGCAGAAACTGCAAACCAATTTCCGCCGCCCTTCGTCTTCGAGTATAGAGAGGATTGGTGCATTGCCGCAAATAGGGCAATATCCCTGCAACCAGGGTTCGTTTTGGTTCAAATATACCGCAAGCTGGTCGGCACATGCGCAAAGGGAAGGTTTTAAGCTGTTGTAGGTAAAAAAACCAAGCACCGGCTTTTCGATCTCCAGTTCATTGGCTATATTTTCAAATATTGCTTCATTGCCATTGAGAAGGCCTGAAAACAACTCACCCGGCTTTAGCGTTTTTTTCACCGCATTCCAAATGACCGCGGATGAGGCTGACAGCTTCGGGTTGGAATTTTTGGATAGTTCACAAATGGTCATAAAAAGATTTGTAGATTCGGTCTCATCATAAACAAATTCTTTAATCTCAATCAGCGCCAATTTTTCGCGCACCCTGGCAGTTCGCAAGTCTTCGGAGAGCCGAAGCGGTTCAAGATCAATACGGCTCTTGCAATCTTCCTGGGCCTCGAAAACTCCGCCGTAAAAGTCAAGTATTTCGGCATAAACGGGTTTGCTTTTTTTTGCCGCTGCAACCGCCTTTTTCACCTGCTCGGATGTAAGGGCTAAATACGATGTCATATGAGTTCCTCAATTGTGTTGCTGGTTGCTTGTTACGCGCAACCCGTCTTTTACCACATGTCAGACATATAAGAAAGGGGAGAAGGCTTTTACCTTCTCCCCTCATGGGTTAAATACCAGCGGCTTTCCGTATTATCCCAACTGTGATACCAGGCCGGTCAACGGACGAAACATCTTACGCAATGCTGCCTGCCGGGAGATGCCATATTCAGTTGCAGACGCCACTGCAAATTCATGGTAAAGGTTGGGATCAAACCCAACCAGATACACGGTTCGGACATCATCCGGATCTAGCAGTGTGGCGTTGGGGAATTTTTTTTGGGCCGCGGCCAGGTGTTTTTGAGCCAACTTCAATATGTCCTCCCGTTCTCCGAAATTCATGGCACCGGTGGGACAAACCTTGACGCAGGCCGGCTCCAGCCCGTTTTCAACCCGGTCGTTGCACATGTCGCATTTGGCAAGGGTGCCGTCCCCGGCTTTACGCGGTATGTCATAAGGACAGGACTGGCGGATTTCTGTGGCATCCAGCCCACGGGTATTGGCGGTGTAAATTACCGCCCCTGTTGAGGCGTTTGTGAAAATTGCCGATGGTTCTCCGGCGGTGTCCTGACAGGGTGGTTCTATGCAATGCCGGCACTGATCCGGAAAAAAGAGCCAGCTCAGCTTACCGTCGATGACCTCTTCGCGCATGCGAACCAGCTTATAGGTATCAAAGGAGAGATCGGCCGGGTTCTGGTAGCTGCCCCGGTTGACGGTTTCTTCGGCCGGAAGGTCATGCCATTGCTTGCAGGCCACCTGGCACCCTCGGCAGGCCGTGCACAGCGTTGTATCAATTAGAAAGGATTTACTCATTGCGATCACCTCCTTATTATAACTTGGCTACGTTGACCATAAAGGCTTTGGTTTCAGGAATGCGGGTGTTGGGATCTCCGGTGGCCGGTGTCAGCAGGTTGGCGCTTTCCTCCAGGCCGCTGACCGGCTTGACCCATCCAAAATGCCAGGGTATTCCCACCTGATGAACGTCAGCTCCCGCGATTTTAAAGGGTTGAAACCGCTTGGTGACGATGGCGGTGCACTGCAGTGCGCCCCGCGGTGATGATACCATGACCCGTTCCCCGTTTTGGATCCCTTTCAGCTGTGCCAGCTGTTCGCTCATTTCCACAAAGACCTGGGGCTGCATCTCCAGCAGCCACGGCTGCCAGCGGGTCATCACCCCGGTCTGCCAGTGTTCCACCACGCGGTAGGTGGTGGCCACGTAGGGATAACGCGGATCACAGCTGGCCCACTCATCGGCCCCGGTCTTATAGATCGGGGCGGTGGGATTGATGCGTTGGGCGTTCATGAGGTTTTTTTCGATGGGGCATTCCAGCGGTTCGTAATGTTCCGGGAAGGGACCGTCGGCCCGGCCGGGTCCGAAGATCTGCCCTTGGCCGTGCTTACGCATGATAAAGGCATACTTGGAATCCTCCCGCATGGAACCGTCGGGATTCTGCATCGGATACCACCCGCCGTCAGGTACGTCTCCCTGCCAGCGCTTGCTGACGTATTTGCCGTCCTTTACATCCCCGTCGAACTTGATGACCCAGTCTTTCAGATCCCAGGGCTTGCCTTTCAGGTCGACCGAGGCCCGGTTGTAGATGATGCGTCGATTGACCGGCCAGCACCAGGCAAATTCCGGGTACAGCCCGATGTTGTTGGAGGCATCCTTCTGGCCGCGCCGTGCCGCCATATTGCCTTTTTCGGTATAGCTGTTGCAATACAGCCAGTTAGCCGATGAAGTCGATCCGTCCGCCTGCAGGAAGGCAAAACTGGGCACCAGGGTGCCTTTTTTGAAGGTCTTGTCCTTGATGGTAACATCCTTGAGGAAATAGCCGTTGATTTCTTTGGCTACCTTGTGGGGATCGTATTCACCGTTGGTCAGATAGTCCCATTTGAGGTTGGCGATGGGTTCGGGAAAGGTGCCGCCTTTTGCGTATTCGGCTTTGATCCGGTTGCCCAGTTCCATGATAATCTGTCCATCGGGCAGGCTGTTGCCCAGGGGTTTGGGGCCTTGATAGCGCCACTGACTCCAGCGGCCGCTGTTGGTGATACTGCCTTCTTTTTCAACCGAGACGGCTGCCGGCAGGAAAAACACCTCGGTCTTAATACTGGCAGGGTTTACCCCCGGCCCCTTCCAGAAAGAGCCGGTCTCGTTGTCAAAGAGATTGACATTGACCATCCAGTCCAGATTGGCCATGGCCTGACGGGTTTTATTGGCATTGGCGCCGCTGCAGGCCGGGTTCTGGCCCCAGGCAAAAAACCCCTTGAAGGTTTTTTTGTACATTTCGTCAAACAGAGTCAACCAGGAATAATCCTTGCCGTCATCCACTTTGGGCAGCCAGCCATAGCCGAAATCGTTGCCGGCGTTGGCATTTTCACCGAAAAACGACTTGAGCAGGCTGACCGAATACTTGGGATAGTTTTGCCACCAGTTGGCGCTTAACGGGTCCTTACTCTGGGGGGTCCACTTGCCGTTGTAGGCTGCCAGCGACACATTCGAGGCCCGCGGTGTTTTCAGGTAGCCGGGCCAGATGTGCCACAGCAGGCAGTGATCGGTGGAGCCCTGTACGTTGGACTCCCCGCGCAGGGCGTTGACTCCGCCGCCGGCAACGCCCATGTTGCCCAACAGCAGCTGAATCATCGCCATGGTGCGAATATTCTGAACACCGGTGGTGTGCTGGGTCCAGCCCATGGCATACATGATGGTGCCGGCCATGCCCGGTTTACCGGTGGCCGTGTAGGTCTTGTAGATCTCCAAAAGCTCTTTTTGGGGTGTTCCGGTAATCTCCGATACTAATTTAGGGGTATAGCGGGCGTAATGCTTTTTCAAGAGTTGAAACACGCTGCGAGAATTTTGCAGGCTGCGATCCATCTGGGGTACGCCGTTCGCATCCATCTTAAAAGCCCACTGGCTTTTATCGTATTTGCGGGTTTTCTCATCGTAGCCTGAGAACAGGCCGTCTTTGAACTTGAAGGAATTGCTCACCAGAAAGGGTGCATTGGTGTAATACTGTACGTATTCTTTGTGGTAAAGATTGTTGTCCAGTAAATATTTAATCATCCCGCCTAAAAAGGCAATGTCTGTTCCGGATCGAATGGGGGCATAGATATCCGCTTTGGACGAGGTCCGTGTGAAGCGGGGATCAACACTGATAAGTTTGGTGCCTCTTCCCTGGGCTTCGGTAACAAACTTGAAAGATATGGGATGATTTTCGGCAGCATTGCTGCCCATGATTAAAATGCAGTCACTGTTTTTGATATCAATCCAGTGATTGGTCATCGCGCCGCGTCCGAACGACTCTGCCAGAGCCGCAACAGTGGCACTATGTCAGATACGGGCCTGATGTTCAATATAAGTGACGCCGATCGCACGAATCAGGGCCTGGTAAATCCAGCACTCTTCATTGTCCAGGGCCGCACTGCCCACCGACGCGATGCCGCCGGTCCGATTGACAACCTGACCCTTGGCATTTTTAGACTCAAAGGTGGCATCCCGGGTGGCTTTGACCCGTTTGGCAATTTCCGTCAGGGCCCAGTCCCAGGACACTTTTTTCCATTCTTTGGAATAGGGTGCGCGGTACATCGGCTCGGTGATGCGATTGGTGTTTTCGACCAGCTGGGTCAGAGCGGCGCCTTTGGAACACAATGAGCCCCGGTTGATGACATGATCCGGATCGCCCTCGATGTTGATGACCCTTCCGTCACCTTTGCGGCTGGTATGCACGATAGCACCACAACCCACCGCACAATAAGGGCAGATTGTCGTGGTCTCCTTGGCATACTTGGTCTTGAGCATCTGGGCATGGGCTTTAACCGGGCGCAGGTCAAATCCCAGGCCACTGACCGCAAGACCGGCAGCCCCGGCTCCTGTGATCTGAATAAATTGCCGTCGGTTTACCTTCATTTTGCCTCCTTTTATGTTGGGGGTTTCGGTTGTGTAGCGCAATGCCAATCGATTGGAGGATATGTAAATAAGCATACATACTGCAAGCCACAGATGCCAGAAATGGGGTGAATCATGTATTTATTAATTATAAACACTGTATTTTGGGGGAGTCGGGATTCAGCCCAGCCGCCAGCCAAAAACGGTCTGTCAAATTGAAAAAGAAACTTTGAAAAAGCGAATATCGAATATCGAATCATGAATGTCGAATGTCGAAGTGATGTATTCTGTCTATTTTAAAAATAGATTGAGCGAAGCGAAACCACCCTTCGAAATCCTGCGGTTCGCTGTTATTTTCACATGTAGTTTCATATCAGGGTATTCTATGTTCTGGGTCCAGTGCTGAAC
>JBATKU010000089.1:0-42877 GCA_049669725.1 Desulfobacterales bacterium | reverse complement strand
ACCGGCGGGGCCATCGCCCAGGGTGAGTTTATGGCCGGTGAGGGGCGGCGCTTTTACGGCCGCACCACCACCAGCGCAGTTACCAATAAATATGCCCAGACCGTCAGACAGCCCCTGGGGGTTGCCGGGTTGATCATTGCGGCCAACACGCCGATTGCCAACGTGGCCTGGAAAGTATTTCCGGCCCTGGTGTGCGGTAACTCGGCCGTTCTTAAGGCTGCCGAAGATACACCGGCCACTGCCTGGTATTTCGGAAAAATCGCCCATGAGGCCGGCCTGCCGCCGGGAGTTCTAAACATTATCCAAGGGTACGGCCAGGAGGCCGGCGAACCGCTGGTTGCCGACCCGGACGTGGATGTCATCAGTTTTACGGGCTCCACGGCAGTGGGTCGCCGGATCGCATCCATTGCCGGTCAGCGGCTTGCAAAAGTGTCCCTGGAGTTAGGCGGTAAAAACCCGCTGGTGGTCTGCGATGATGCAGATCTGGAAAACGCCGCGCGGTGGATATTACTCTCGGCCTTTAGCAATGCCGGACAGCGCTGCGCTGCGGCCAGTCGCATCATTATTTTTAACAGCGTTTATGATCAGCTGCGCGACATGTTGCTGACCGGTACCCTCAAGCTGACCCTGGGGCCAGCCGATGACGACGACCTCGGTCCGGTGATCAACGAAAAACAGCTGGCCAATATGCTGGGTGCCATTGAAGAGGCCCAAAGGGAAGGTGGAACTGTAATAACAGGCGGCCAGCGGTTAACCGATGATACCCATGCCGGTGGTTTCTACATGGCGCCGACCCTGATTGAAAATGCCGATCCCCACAGCCGGATATCGACCACCGAGCTTTTCGGGCCCATCGCCTGTCTTTACAAAGTCAACGATTTTGCAGAAGCGCTGCAGATGGCCAATGATTCTCCGTACGGATTGACGGCCTGCATCCACACCCGCAGCATCCATCGCGCCACCGAATTTTCGCAGAAAGTTCAAACCGGCGTGGCGGTTGTCAATGCCGGAACCTATGGCAGTGAACCGCACATGCCCTTTGGCGGCCTGAAACAATCCGGCAACGGGTCGCGGGAGCCCGGCACGGAAGCTCTGGATGTGTATTCTGACTTAAAAGATATATATATTAATATAAACCCGGAATTGCTTTAGCGAGGCAACAGGCGT
Source organism: Desulfobacterales bacterium (assembly GCA_049669725.1). Taxonomy (GTDB): domain Bacteria; phylum Desulfobacterota; class Desulfobacteria; order Desulfobacterales; family JAFDCJ01; genus JAFDCJ01. Next base: position 41,710 of record JBATKU010000089.1, on the reverse strand, counting down.
AAAATTGGAATTTGTTTCGGCCCGCCCTGGCGCGACTTATGGGTATATATTACTTTTGGTAAAATTTCTCTAAGGTTAGTTAACTGAGATTAAACTCCAAAATGAACGGTCTGGGCCAGGGATTTCGTGCTTCGTATTTCGGATTTTTATTATTCCAATTAATAAATTGAACTATATGGAATTGAGGACTTGAATGCCTGCGAAACCCAAAACAATCGTTGCTCTAATTCCAGCCCGATCCGGCTCCAAGCGGGTTCCGGACAAAAATATCCGTCCTCTGGCCGGGCACCCGCTGATTGCTTACAGCATTGCGGCTGCGTTGCAGAGCAGGATATTTAAGGCGGTGATCGTGTCGACAGACTCGGATCGTTATGCCGACATTGCCAGGCATTACGGCGCACAGGTTCCCTTTTTGCGCCCGGCGCAAATTGCCGGTGACACTTCTCCGGATATTGAATGGATTGAGCATACTCTTACCCAGCTACGCAACAATGGGCAGGACTATGAATACTTCAGCATTCTGCGTCCGACCAGTCCCTTTCGGCTGCCGGAAACCATCCGGCGGGCATGGGAGGAATTCCGGACGCAGAATGGGGTTGATTCACTGCGGGCGGTGGAAAAATGCCGGCAGCATCCCGGCAAGATGTGGGTGGTACGCGGAAACCGTATGATGCCGCTTTTGCCCATGGGACCTGCCGCGCAGCCCTGGCACAGCAGTCAGTACCCGTCGCTGCCTGAGGTGTATGTGCAGAACGCCAGCCTGGAAATTGCGAAAACACGTGTTATTTTTGAAGAGAAAACAATTGCCGGGAACGTCCTGATGCCTTTTTTTACAAAAGATTTCGAAGGCTTTGATGTCAATAATGAATATGACTGGCAACTGGCAGAACACATGGTTCAAAAGGGTGAGGCAAAATTGCCTAATATAAGTCAACCAGCATACTCTAACTAAATACAGCTATTAGTAATTTCGGTGACATATATCGGAAATATTTTTTCACCACAGAGCTCTGTGGTGAAAACAAATTGTCGGTAGGACTTCAAGAGACTGAGCGCTACCGTTTACGCAAAACTAGGTATTCAGTTTAATGTATTAAAATTAAAAAGGGAGCATTGAATATAATAATGATCGAGATTAGATTAATTTCTGAAAATCAATTCAAGAGGGTGCGCGAAGCAAACATCGACAAGTATGCCCGTCTGGCGTTGCTTTCCGACATGTGCGCCGCAAATGCACTGGCCACGGTAAAACGCGCAGGATCCGGCCATTTGGGATCGAGCTTCAGCTCCCTGGATGTCGTCACCTATTTATACCACTTTGAAATGAACATTGGTGAATTGGGTGTCGATCACCCTGACCGCGATTTTTACTTTTCATCAAAAGGCCATGACGTACCCGGGCACTATGCCGTTCTGCACTCTCTGGGACTGCTTTCCGAAGAGAGGTTTCAGCACTTGCGACGGCTTGACGGCACCCACGGCCACCCGGATGTCAGTATCGCCGGAATTGAAGCCAATTCCGGCTCACTGGGAATGGGTATTTCCAAGGCCAAAGGCATGGCCCTGGCGAAAAAAATGAACGGCGCCAAAGGCCGCGTGATGGTGATGACCGGAGACGGCGAACTCCAGGAAGGCCAAATCTGGGAATCGCTGCAGACCGCTGCCTATCAAAAGGTTAACAATCTCATCGCCATTGTCGATTTTAATAAAATTCAGACCGATAAATCCGTTAAAGACATTATCGATTTAGGCGATCTGGCCAAAAAATTTGAAGTGTTCGGCTGGCACGCGCAAACCTGTAACGGTCATGATTTTGCAGATCTGGAAAAGGCCTTCACCCGACTAAAGCAGGTCAACGACCGGCCCAAGGTGCTGATTGCCGATACCATCAAAGGCAAAGGTGTCTCCTTTATGGAAGGGCCCCGGGCCCTGCAGGACGGCAACGGGCTGTACCCCTGGCATTCCGGGGCACCGGATGACGACACATTTGAAGCCGGGTACAACGAAATTGTTAATCGCATCAATGCCCGGCTCGAAGAACTGGACCTGGGACCGCTGGATACACGGGTCATGGCAACCCGCGAGAAAAATCGCGTTTCGCTGAAAGCCACCGCCGAGAAGGTTGTCACCGCCTACGGTGAGGCCCTGGTGAAAATTGGCGCCCAAAGAAAAGACATCGTCGTCCTGGATGCCGATCTGTCGGCCGACTGCGGATTGCGACCGTTTGAGAAGGCCTATCCGGAAAGATTCATTGAAAACGGTATTGCCGAGCAGGATATGGTATCCACGGCAGGAGGCCTGGCGCTGCATGGGTTTTTGCCGATTGTCAATTCTTTCGGTGTATTTCTGGCATCCCGCGCCAATGAACAAATTTACAATAACGCCACCGAAAAAACAAAAATTATCTATGTTTGTCATTACGCCGGTCTCATCCCGGCCGGTCCCGGTAAATCCCATCAAAGCCTGCGGGACATCTCTTTATTTGGCGCCCTGCCCAATTGCACGATAATTGAACCGTGCAACGGCGCAGAAACTGAACAGGCTCTGGAATGGTGCGTAAATCATGCTGAACAAAACTGTATGCTGCGGCTGATAATTTCGCCGTCACCCCGTACCATCGCGCTGCCGGATGACTATCGATTTACGTTTGGCCGGGGTGCGGTTATCAATGAGGGCCGGGATGCGATCTTGTTTTCCTATGGACCGGTGATGATCAATGAAGCCCTGACGGCAGCAGAATTTTTGCAGCCAAAGGGCATCTCCCTGAAAATTATCAATCTGCCCTGGCTCAACAAGATTGATCTCGACTGGTTGGAGGAGGTCAGTGGGAATTGCGAGTTTCTTTTCTCCCTGGACAATCATTCCGGGTACGGAGGTCTGGGTGATCTCCTGTTGAATGGGCTGATGTCGTCACCCGCATTACGGGCCCGGCGCCTGAAAAAATATGCCGTCGATGAGTTTCCGGCCTGCGGCACACCCCAAGAAACACTTGGATACCATAAACTGGACGGCCGCAGCCTGGCCGAACGCATTGCCGGCGAAATCAACAAAGGGTAGACGTCCAATATGCTGAGGAGCAACAGGAAAATGTCAACTGATAAAAGACTGCTGCTAATACCGGTGGAAAACCAGGTACGGGAGCTCGACCCCAAGCTGCTGCTTGCCTGCGTTGCGGCCCGGCGCGGGTTTTCGTCGGTTATTGGATCCAGACGCGAACTGGAGTTTCGAATCGACTCGTACCCCAAGAGCGTTTACCTGTCCAAGAGCATGACCGGGCGCAGCCTCTTTTTTTTCCGCATTGCCCGCAAATTCGATCATGAAATCGTCACCTGGGACGAAGAGGCGCTGGTCCATCTGCCGCCGGAAACCTATTTTTCTCGACGGCTGCACCCTGAAGCAATCCGACTGGTGTCGCATCTGTTTGCATGGGGCCAGGGCAATGTCGAATTGTGGCGTCAGTACCCTCAATTACCGGAAAATTTACCGATCCATAGCGTTGGCAATCCGCGCACCGATATGCTGCGTCCTGAAATGCATCCATTTTACGAAGATGAGGTCCAGGCGCTGCGTGACACCTATGGGGATTTCTTGCTGATTAATACCAATTTCAATCACGTCAATGCCTTTGGCCCGGACATGAATTTGTTTCAACCGGTTAATATTCCTGACGAAATCCCCAAATTCGGCAGAGCCGCCATGGGCATGAGCCGGGAGTACGCCGAAGGTCTATGGAACCACAAACAGGCTGTGTTTAAGGATTTTCAGGATCTGATCCCCAAACTCGAACAGGCTTTCCCGCAGTTGAACATTGTGGTCCGGCCCCATCCGACAGAACGACACGATGTGTATAACGATATCGCCGCTAAATACTCACGCGTACACGTAACCAACCAGGGCAATGTTGTGCCCTGGATATTGGCTACCAGGGCTGTTCTGCACAATGGGTGTACCACCGGCATTGAAGCCTTTATGATGGGCGTGCCGGCCATCAGCTACCGGGCATCCATCAGCGAAAAAATTGACAGCGGATTTTACCGCCTGCCCAACGCTGTCAGCGACCATTGCTTTAATTTTGATCAACTGCAGGATATGCTGAATCGGATATTAGCCGGCAAACCGTTGACAGCCAACGGCAAAGAGCGTAGAGCGGTGGTCGACCATTACCTGGCTTCCCAATCCGGTCCGTTGGCCTGTGAGCGGATGGTAGATGTTCTTGAATCCTTGTCAATCGGCGGGAGCGAAAATTCCGGACCTTCTGCGGTGGAACGTCTGCAGCGCCGGATGATTGCCGGGGGCTACCACTTATACAAGCGGCTAAAACCGAAATTGCCCGGTTCTCATAATAAACCTGAATTCCAAAGCCATCGTTACCCTGGCATATCCCTTCAGGCCTTGAACGAAAAAATCAAGCGCATTCAAAATATTCTAAAAAATACCAACAGGTTAAAAGTTGAGCAACTCAGTGATGTGATCTTTCGAATATCTGTCTGAAAAGTGAAAAGCATTCCGAGGCCCTGGCTGCTTCCGGTCAGGAATTCTGCCGGTAATGACAGGGCGAGTAAGGAAAAAGGGAAAACTCATGGACACAAAAGGCGCCAGAGCGTCGATTATCATACCGGTTGAAAACCAGGTGCGGGAGCTTGACGCCAAATTGCTGCTGGCGTGCATTGCCGTGCAGCGCGGATTTTCGGTTATTATCGGGTCTCACCGCGAAGTAGATTTTCGCATTACGTCTTTTCCGAGAAGTCTGTATCTCAACAAAAGCATGACGGAACGCAATCTCAAAATGTTTCGGATTATGAAGAAAAGTGGCCACGAGATCCTGACGTGGGATGAGGAGGCCCTGGTTCATCTCCCGGCAGAAACTTACTATTCCCGCAGGCTCTCCCCGGTTGCGATTCGATATAACTCGCACCTGTTTGCCTGGGGCGAAGACAATGCTGAATTATGGCGGCAGTATCCGGATCTTCCGCCTGACATGCCGATTCATGTTACCGGCAACCCGCGCAGCGATATGCTGCGCCCTGAGCTGCGGTCCTTTTACGATCCGGAAGCAGAAGAAATACGAAAAGCCTATGGAAATTTTATTCTGGTAAATACAAATTTTAACCACGTGAATGCTTTTTACCCAGCCCAAAATCTATTCCGGCCGGCAAAAAAAGCGGGTGAAGAGCCTCAATTCGGCAAAGCGGCGGTGGGTATGAGCCGTGAGTATGCTGAAGGATTGCGGGATCACAAGCTGGCTGTTTTTAAAACCTTCAAACAGCTGATTCCGACCCTTGATCAGGCTTTTGCGGATCATACAATAATTGTTCGGCCGCACCCGACGGAAAACCAGCAGGTTTACAAAGACATCGCCAGTGACTGCCAGCGCGTTAAAGTTACCAACGAAGGCAATGTGGTACCCTGGTTAATGGCTACCGACGTTGTCATTCACAACGGCTGTACCACCGGTGTGGAAGCCTATATGATGAACGTTCCGGCAGTATCTTACCGGGCAGAGATCGATGAAACTTACGACATGGGATTCTACCGGCTGCCCAATTTAATCAGTCATCAGTGTTTCGATGTTGATCAGCTGCTGGAAACTCTCACTAAAATAATGAAGGGAGAACTTGGTGCCGCCAATGGTGATGAGCGCCAGGCGCTTGTCAAACAATATATGGCAGCTCAAGACGGCCCGCTGGCGTGTGAGCGGATTGTTGACGTTCTCGAGAAGAAGATGGAACGTCAACCGGTTCTGCCGAAACCACCTCTAAGCGATCGGTTTTTAGGAAAAGGCTTTGCCGATTGGCGGCGTCTGGTTAAGTATGTTCGCAAACATCTACCGGGTAAGCATGCGCCGCCGGAGTTTCATCGCCATCGTTATCCCGGTATTTCGCTTCAAGAGCTAAAGAACCGGATATCCACAATTCAACAGGTGCTCGGCGACACCCGCTGCATAAAAGCAGAAAAAATTTCTGATCAGATATTCCAGATGAGTCCTTAGCTAAACCCAAAGGACCGCGTATCTGACAAAATGTTAGAAGAGATTGAGTTTCGAAATCAGCTGTCGAATTTCGAAATTGGAGGCCTTAAATGAAAGTCTTGATTTTAGGAACAGGAAAAACAGGAACCACGGTCATGGTGTATAAAGTCTCCGGGGGACTGCCAAACTGCCATGCCTTTTCGGGTGGGCGCCCGGGCAAACATATCGGCGATTACGAAAATGCAGTTTATAAGCATACCTATGAAGAGCGTAAAGGCAAAAGCTTCGAAGTTTTCCAGGAACATTTAAGCAAGGAACATTATGATCGTAAGATTTGGATGGCCCGCGACCCCCGTGATGCTGCTGTCAGCCGAATGCTGTACCGCTGGCATAAGGGTTTCGCGGGGAAGAAAAAGCAATATGAAGCCCATCTGAATCTGGTCTTAAAAAAGGAAAAAGATCCCAGTTCCGTAACATTTTCCGAGATTTGCCGCTATACGGGACACAATGGTTGGCCCCGGCCTGTTGAACAGGTGGTTGCAGAAGAACAACGTCGTTATCAACAGATGGTTGATTTTGTGAATAAATTGGATAGTGACTGGTTCTTATTCACCTTCGAGGATATGGTCAACGGAAAATTTGATGCCCTTAACAACTACTTGCAATTTGAAGTCCAGGCCGATGCAGCCGTTCCGAGTGCGTCGGGCAAGGCCAAAGTGATTCGGAAAAAATCAACCGGCGACTGGCGCCACTGGTTTACTGAAGAAGATATGGCCCTGTTCAAACCGGCCTTTATGCCTTACATGGATCTTATCGGCTATGACTTTAATGACTGGAAGCCCGATCCCTCTCCGGTAATTGAATCTGAATTTTCTTCGGTCTATATGCAGAGCCTGCCCCGCAGGGCTGCTAAAAATAAGATACTGCGATATATCGATCCGGTAATTCAGAAACTGGTAAAGGGGGGCTGAACCACGACTATAAAAGAGATTATACGATTGAGCACCGCTTTGCACAGTAAAATCGAACAGGATTTATCGGCATACTAAAACCGGGAATCAACCATGTCTGAGAATTTAAAAATAGGTGACCAACTTGTTGGGCCGGGAAAGCCGTGTCTGATTTTAGCGGAAGTCGCTCAGGCGCACGACGGCAGTCTGGGAACGGCCCATGCTTTCATTGATGCCATTGCCGGGGCCGGGGCCGATGCCGTCAAATTTCAGACCCATATCGCTGCGGCCGAAAGCACACCGGGCGAACCCTGGCGCGTCAAATTCAGTCCCCAGGACGCCACTCGTTTTGACTACTGGAAGCGTATGGAATTTACCGAGGCACAGTGGAACGGCCTCAAGCGCCATGCCGATCAATGCGGGCTCATTTTTCTCAGTTCGCCCTTTTCCTTCGAAGCGATGGATCTGCTAACACGAGTGGGGGTGTCCGCCTGGAAGGTACCTTCGGGCGAAACCGCCAACATGCCAATGCTTGATCGGATGTTGGCAACCGGCCTGCCGGTGATTCTGTCTACGGGGATGAGCCCGCTGGATGAGATTGATGCTGCCGTGGAGCAAATCCAATCCCGGAAAGTTCCTCTGGCAGTGCTGCAGTGTACGACGGAGTACCCCTGCCCACCGGAAAAGATCGGCCTTAATTTGATAGCCGACTTTCGGGAGCGCTACGGCTGTCCGGTGGGATTATCGGATCACTCGGGCACCATTTATCCAGGCCTGGCAGCGGCAACCCTCGGCATTGAAATACTGGAGTTACACGTTACGTTTAGCCGTGAAATGTTCGGGCCCGACGTACCGGCCTCGATCACCATCGACGAATTAGGAAGATTGGTTAAGGGTATCCGCTTTATTGAGACGATGAACAGCCATCCGGTCAACAAAGAGGACATGGCCAGGAATTTAAGGCCGTTGCGGGATATGTTCACCAAAAGTGTCGTGGCTCAAAAAAACCTCAAAGCCGGCACGGTTTTGAAATTAGAGGATTTGACGCTCAAAAAGCCGGGTACCGGATTACCCGCCGCCCGGCTGGCGGAGCTTGTCGGCCGCAAGCTGAAGCGTGCGGTGGCTGCCGATGCCATGATCTCCGAGGATGATCTGGATTAAATTATGAAAACAACCCCATCAACACTTCTGATACCGGTGGAACTTCAGGTACGCGAGCTTGAACCCAAGCTCTTGCTCGCCTGTGCCGCCGCCATGCGCGGCTTTACGGCTATAATCGGACCCCGCCGGGAAATGCACTTTCACTTGCATGCCTTTCCAAAAAGCATATATCTTTCCAAGAGCACCACAAAAGCCAGCAGAAACGTCTTTCGAAACCTGGAAAAAATGGGATCCAAAATAGCTGTCTGGGACGAGGAAGCGCTGGTTGCGCTGCCGCCCAGACTTTACTACCGACACCGACTGTCGCCGAAGTCCATCGGCTATGTCTCGCACCTGCTTGCCTGGGGCGAACAAAATGCGGAGCTGTGGCGTCAGTATCCCAATTTGCCCAATGGCATTCCGATCCATGTCACCGGTAACCCGCGGGGCGACCTGCTGCGTTCGGATTTACGCGGCTACTACGAAGAGGACGTCAGGGCCCTGCGCGAGGAATACGGCAATTTTGTGCTCGTCAACTCCAATTTTAATCTGATAAACGCTTACCATGCTGACATGAATCTTTTAATGCCGGGCCCGAATCCCGGCGATGGGCTGGTTCTTTCCCGACGTTCAAAGAGTCTGGGGTTAGATCAGGAATATGCCGAAGGTTTTACCGCTTATAAGAAAATTATTCTCCAGAGCTTTGAAGAACTCATACCGGCCTTGGCCCGGGAATTACCGGATTATACCATTGTGCTTCGACCCCATCCGGCTGAAAATCAGGAAGTGTATCATCGCCTGGGAGAAACGAGAAAAAACGTGCGCGTTGTCAACAGGGGCAACGTTGTCCCCTGGCTGCTGGCAACCAAGGCCTTGATTCACAACGGCTGCACAACCGGAATAGAGGCGTATGCACTGGACACTCCTGCCCTGGCCTACAGAACGAGCGTTCAGGAACAATACGACCGTGATTTTCATCAACTACCGAATGCCTTGAGTCACGAATGTTTCAGTTTCGAGGAGCTTAGAAACACACTGCGAAAAATTCTTGACGGTCAGCTAGGCGTTGCAAATAGTGATGACCGCAAAGCCTTGATGAAACGCAATCTATCAGCCCAGAGCGGTCCGCTGGCCTGTGAGCGCATCATTGATGTGCTTGAAAAAATAATCCAGGATATGTCCCGGGCCCCCGGGCCCACAATGCTTGACAGACTAAAAATCCGAGTGTGGTCCAACCGGCGGCGGTTGAAAAAACACTTGAGAGTATACCGCCCCAACATGTCCCATAACAAGGCGGATTTTTTAAAACACCGTTATCCAAATATCTCTCTGGCAGAAATGCGCCGGCGTGTCGCCCGATTTCAGAAGCTGCTGGGTCACCAAGAAGAATTAAAAGTGGCGCAATTTGCGAACCAGTTCTTTCGGATCAGCCGGCAAGGCAAATAGAAGCAGTTATCAGTTATTTGTTATTATACACAGCGCCACATTTAATTGCCTATTCTAAAGGATGAAATCATAATGAAAATTCTAATATTGGGAACCGGCAAATCAGGAACAACGGCCCTTGTTTATAAACTGGCCGGTGGTTTACCGAATTGCAAGGCATTTTCCGGAGGCCACCCCGGGAAATACATCGGCGATTATGAGAATGCCGTCTACAAGCACACCTATGAAGAAAGCAAAGGCAAAAGCTTCGAGCTTTATCGGGAGCATCTGAAAAAAGAGCACTATGACCGCAAGGTCTGGATCGCGCGCGACCCCAGAGATGTTGCCGTCAGCCGCATGCTCTACCGCTGGCAAAAAGGGGTTAAAGGCGAGAAAGAACAGTATCAGGCCCATCTACAGTTGATCTTGGGGAAGGAAAAGGATCCTGGCTCCGTGTCCTTTGCCGAGATATGCCGCTATGTCGGCTATAACGAGTGGCCTCGGCCTGTCGAAGCGATCATCGAAGAAGAGCGTGTGCGGTACCGTCACATGAGCGATTTTGTAAACAGTCTGACAGACGATTGGTTTTTGTTTACCTATGAGGATATGATAGCCAAGAACTACCAGGCTCTGAACAGTTATCTCGGTTTTAATGTTCGTGACGAAGCCGAGGTTCCGGTCTCAACCGGCAAAGCCAAAGTCGTCCGCAAAAAGGCGACCGGAGACTGGCGTCACTGGTTTACAGAGGCCGATATTGAGCTGTATAAACCGGCCTTCCTGCCTTACATGGAAGTTATCGGCTACGATTGCAATGACTGGTCTTTGAATGCCAATCCCTTCATCGAACCCCAGTTTTCATCGATATACATGCAGCAACTGGCCCAGAGAAAGAAAAAATCGCTTCGTACCGTCATAAATTTGAAAGACCGACTCATTCAGCGCCTGACATCCTGATTGAGCGGGAACCGCTCAATCTGGCGTTATTGGTTATAGCCTTTGACCTCATTTATTTATGGGCGGAGTATTAATCCCTTTAACCTATTAACTGATAATCCGCCTGCGGCGGAATAACTCCCAATTGATTTTCAATCAATTGGGGGGAAGGATTTAAATGAAAAGACGTAAGGTGTGCGTGGTGGTAAACAGCCGCGCAAACTATGGCAGAATAAAGTCCGTATTGAGGGCAGTTCAGAATCATCCGGACCTCGAGCTGAAACTAATAGCCGGCGCATCAGCGTTGCTGTGGCGTTTTGGCAACGTTGCCGAACAAATCAAAACAGATGGTTTTGAAGTTGACGCGGTGGTCTACTCCATTGTCGAGGGCGAGAACCCTACCACCATGGCCAAGTCCACCGGCATGGGAATAATGGAACTGGCTACCCAGTTTGAAAACATAAAGCCCGATATCGCCATCACCGTGGCCGACCGGTTTGAAACCATGGCCACCGCCATTGCCGCCAGTTATATGAATATCCCCCTGGCCCACACCCAGGGCGGCGAGGTGACGGGCTCCATTGATGAGAGTGTGCGTCATGCCATCACCAAACTGGCGCACATTCATTTCCCGGCCACGGCCAAGGCCAGGGAAAATGTTATTCGAATGGGTGAAGACCCGAAAAAGGTGTTCCTTACCGGCTGTCCGGCCATTGATATTGTGGCCGATCTGGATTTAACACTTCCCGATGATCTCCTGTTGCGCTACGGGGGTGTCGGCCCGGGTCTGGATATTCACAAACCCTACCTGGTTGTCCTGCAGCACCCGGTGACCACAGAGTTCGGCAACGGCATGGCCCAAATCAATGAGACCTTGCAGGCCATCAAAGCATTGCACATGCAGACAATCTGGTTGTGGCCCAATGTCGATGCCGGATCCGATGATATATCCAAAGGCCTGCGCATGTTTCGGGAAAACGAGAATCCGGATTTCGTTCATTTTTACCGGAATTTCTCCGTCGAACACTATGCCCTATTGATCGGCAACTGTGCCTGCCTGGTTGGCAACTCCAGCTCCGGCATCCGGGAAGGCTCATTTCTGGGTGTGCCGGCTGTTAATATCGGTACGCGTCAGGCCAGCCGCGAACAGGCGAATAATTGCATCAATACCGATTACAACCACCAGGAGATAGAAGATGCGATTCGCCATCACATCAACAATGGGCGCTATCCGTCAGATACTCTTTATGGAGACGGCCAGGCCGGCGAACGGATTGCTGATATACTGGCGGATGTGGATATGAACATTCAAAAGAAGCTGATGTACTCATGAAAAATTTGGAAAATACTCGGGTGTGCGAAATTTGCAGTTCCAGTGACTGGACACCGGTCTACGACGGCCCGGTAAGGGATGGATCCTTCGGCAGTGCAACATCTGCTGCACACAGGATATATGAGTGCCGGCATTGCCGGGTGCAGCGCCTGGAGGAATCGGCCTGCAAAGATGACAGTTTTTATGCCGGTAAAAAATATCGAGAGCTGCTGGGAGAATCATCCGACGCCGAGGGATTTTGGACCAAGCACGATATTCACCAGTTGCGAAATCTTAACGTGCTGTGGCCCCATTCCCTTCGCAATCGGATAGTGGCCGATGTGGGCTGTGCCGCCGGCAGCTTCCTGGATCATATCAGCGGATTGGCCGCTACTTCGCTGGCGGTTGAACCCTGCCTGGAATATCATCCCTCCCTTCGCCAGCGCGGCTACAAGGTATATGATTCAGTCCCCAGTGCCCACTCAGATTACAGGGATCGGGTGGATGTCGCTTTCAGCCTGGCAACGATTGAACACGTAGAACACCCTCGGGATTTTTTTTCGCAAGTCCGTCAACTGCTCAACCCGGGAGGTCTTTTTCTGGTCAGCACCCCCAATCGTCAGGATATATTGATGGATTTACTGGGCGATGAATATAAGAAATTTTTTTATCGCACGGTTCACCGCTGGTATTTTGACATGCCGTCACTTTCCGGCCTGGCCCGACGCTGCGGTTTTGATATTGTTCAGGAAAGCTGCGTGCAGCGCTTTGGAATCTCAAATACCCTGGCCTGGCTGCGAGACCGCAAACCGACCGGTGATCAAACACTGCCGGCAATGGATGATCCGCTGCTGAATCAGTTCTGGAAAAACTACCTGGAATCCAAAGGCAGCGGTGATTATTTATACCTGCTGGTTAAACGCAGCGAAAGCTAAACGTTTTAGGATTTCTATAACTTATATTCCAGCATTCCAATTGGGCAACGCCCAACCTGAGGGTCGCTATTATGGAAACCATTCTGTATCTGGGTGCAGAGGTGGGAGCGCAATCTGCTGAAGAAGTTGTCGCCGACCGGGCCGAAGTCCGCAGGATTTCCGCCGATTCCGAAGAGGTCAAGGTGCATATCAAAACATGTGCCGCCCTGCTGGATGCATCCATGAAAGTGCGCATTACCGATCGCATGGTTGAATCGGCGGCCGGGCTGAAAATAATTTCATGTGCCACAACCGGCTCCGATCATATCGATCGCCAGGAACTGGACCGCAGAGGCATCCCGGTCAGAACCCTGATGGAGGACAGGGAGCTGCTGTTGAACTTGACACCGGCTGCCGAGCTTTCCTGGGCCCTGCTGATGGCCTGTGCACGCAAACTACCTGCTGCAGTTAAACATGTCGTATCCGGCGGCTGGAACCGGGAACAATTCCCCGGAATCATGCTCAACGGCCGACGCATCGGAATCATCGGCTGCGGCCGCATCGGCACCTGGATGAGCCGGTATGCCCGGGCCTTTGGGATGGAGATTGTGGGCTACGACCCCCTGCTGACCGACTATCCACCGCATATCAAACCCGTATCCCTGGAAGAGCTGGCGCGCACCAGTGACTTTATAACGATTCATGTGCCGCTCACCGGAGATACCACCGGGCTGTTTTCAAAAAAACATTGTGCAATGGTAAAACCCGGGGCAATATTTATCAATACCTCCCGGGGCGCTGTTGTCGATGAACAGGGCCTGCTCAAAGCATTGGAAAGCAATCAAATAGGGGCGGCCGGCCTGGATGTGCTGGCCGATGAACCGGAAATTCAAAAATCACCCCTGTATCAATATGCCCGGGCCCATGACAATCTGATCATCACCCCCCATTGTGGCGGATTTTCCCACGATGCCGTAAAAATCGTCTGCCGCCGGGCGGCTGAAAAAATCATTGAGCATTTGGATCTATGAAACACCTGACAAATTTAGCCCAACAGATCGCCGCCCGCGGCATCAAGCACGTTTTTGGTATTCCGGGAAGCGGCCCCAGCCTGCACTTACTGAATGAGCTGGAAAAACTGGATGTTCGGTTTCACCTGACGCATTTTGAAGGCAGCGCCGCGTTGATGGCCGGAGCCTTTGGTAAGCTCAGCAAACAAAGCGGTGTGGCCATCTCCATCAAGGGCCCCGGACTCACCAACCTGCTGCCGGGACTGGCGGCCTGCTGCCTGGAGGCCTTCCCGGTGGTCAGTATCTCGGAAGCCTATCTGCCGGGAGCACCGCCTGAGTCCAGCCACAAACGCATTGCGCATGATAAACTGCTGGCGGGCATTGCCAAAGTCCAGGCCTATCTATCGGACACCGGACCTGATTTTGAAAGTCTTTGCCAACTGGCGGAATCCGAGGTACCCGGCGTGGCGCATTTGAACATCGCCGCATCACCCGGTGACGGCCTTATTTCTCAAATCCCTATCCCACAAGAACTTGATAAGGACGCCGACCTGGAGCAGGCGATAGCTTTGATCCAAAACGCCAGCAAGCCGGTAGTGATTGCCGGCACCCTGGCAGTCCGCAAAAACTGGTCTGAATATCTTAATCGCCTGACCCTACCCGTCTTCAGCACAGCCGCCGCCAAAGGCGTGGTAAATGAAAGCCTGCCTCATGCGGGCGGCGTATTCACGGCTGTTGGTGGACCGCTGGCCCCTGAAACATCTATAATGCCGCAAGCCGATCTGGTCATATCGCTGGGTCTGCGGCACAATGAGGTCCTGGCAGTTAAACGCTTTGACTGCCCGGCCGTCCACATCGATCCGCTGGGAGAAGAAAAAAGCTTCGGGTTCAAATTTAACAGAACCGCTGCAGACACGGTGTCACAGATTGACACGCTATTTGAAACCCTGGCACAAAAGTCCTGGGGCCTTGAGTTGATCGAAACCACCTTAAAAAAGCTGAATGCCAGGATGTTCCAATCTACTTTTTTGCCGGCCAATGTTTATGCCGGTATTGCCCGGCATTTTAATAAGGAAGCCCGACTGGTTCTGGACACGGGAAATTTTTGCACCATCGGTGAGCATGCCTGGCAGGTTCCGCGCCCTGACCTCTACCTGGCCGCGGGCCAGGGACGCTATATGGGGGTAGGAATACCTTTCGGCGTCGGTGCCGCCCTTTACGATCCCCGGATTCCAACTGTTGTGTTTACCGGTGACGGTGGTATCGGGATGTTTATTTCAGAAATGAAACTGGCCGTAAAACACCACCTGCCGTTACTGGTTGTGCTTCTGTCCGATGCCTTTCTGGGCACCATTCGCGGTGCTTCCATTACCAAAGGCTATTCCCAGCAGCCTACCGCCATAGACCAACCCTCCTGGCTCAAAACCATGGAGGGCCTCGGCATTGCCGGTCAACGGATTAGTAATTCAAAGGAACTTGCAACGGCCCTTGAGGGATGGAGCCTGAACGGTCCCCTGTATTTTGAAGTCCCCTTTGATGCCGATGAATATCAGGGCATGACCGACGGTATTCGATGAATCCTGATTGATTTTCAACTCAACAGGTGTCAGGGCAACGGCCTATATCGGAGCATATTAGTGTCGATGATAGAAAAGGAAAAACAGATGGACAAACACATTTTAATTATCGGAACGGGAAGTGCCGGAAAACGGCACGCCAAAAATTTTTCTTTGCTGGGCTGCTCTGTATCCTGCATGGACCCCCGCCAGGACCGACTCGACGAACTGGCCACTGATGAAATTAAAGTGGCATCGGCTTTTACCGACCTTGAGGGCGCTTGGTCAATGACCGGCGCCTTTGATGCCGTCGTTGTGGCATCGCCGCCGAGCTTTCACGTTGATCAATCCATCGCGGCACTGGAGCGGGGTTTGCCGGTCCTGCTGGAAAAACCGGTATCCCCGGATTTAGCCGGTTCGTTAAGGCTTCAGAAAGCGATTGGTGAAAACAAGGCCCCGCTGTTGCTGGGCTACACCTGGCGCTGGTGGGTGCCGCTGTCAAAGGTGAAGACCCTGGTAGATCAGCAAGTGGTTGGCAAGCTGCGCTACGTCAAATTTACCATGGCGGCCCACCTGGCGGACTGGCATCCCTGGGAACGGTATCAGGATTTTTTCATGGCCAACAGCATGCTTGGAGGTGGGGCGCTGCTGGATGAAAGTCATTGGCTTGACCTGATGCTATGGTTTTTTGGAATGCCGCAGAAGATATTTGCCAAAATCGATAAACTCAGCAGCCTTGAAATTGATACCGATGACAACGTGGATATGATGGTGTATTTTGAAGACAATTTGCGGGTCAACCTTCATCTCGACCTTTATGCGCGCCCCCATGAAAAATCAATTCAGTTTACAGGGGAAAACGGAACCTTGATCTGGGAACCCAACCGGATCAGGATCGGAAAACAAATGGATCCCGAATGGGAAACAGAAGATTTTAATTATGACCGCAATGATATGTTTGTGGCTGTGGCCGAAGAGTTTTTAAAAATAATCGGCGGGCATGCCGACTATACCTGCACCATAGACGATGGCGTCCGGGTGCTGCAGTTGATCGAAGCTGCCCGCACCAGCAGCCGTGAAGAAAAAGTAATTGAACTGGACAAAGACTGATGAGCTATAAAGGATCTAGCATTCTGGCAGTTATTCCAGCCCGCGGCGGCAGCAAGGGCATTCCACGAAAAAATCTCTGCACGCTAGGCGGAATTTCACTGGTCGGTCGTGCGGCTAAAGCAGCTGCTTCTCTGGAGTGGATTGACCGCACCATTTTATCAACCGATGACGATGAAATTGCGGCCGAAGGAAAAAAATATGGCGCGGCAGTGCCTTTTATGCGTCCGGCGGAATTGGCCTCGGATCAGGCGCGTTCCACCGACATGTGGAAACATGCATGGATAGCGAGCGAAGGCCATTTTAACCAAACCTTCGACATTTCAATACTGCTCGAACCCACCAGCCCGCTGCGCCGCCCTGAAGATATTCTGACCACGGTCAACACCTTGATTGAAAGCGGCTGCGACGCCGCCGCCACCTTCAGCCGAGCCCCGGCTCATTTTACACCTCACAAATGTCTGACACTGGATGACAACGGGATCATTGGATTTTACCATGCACAGGGCCCACAATTCAGCATCCGTCAGAAAATTCCAAATTATTATTACCGCAACGGCATTTGCTATGCCGTCAAACGACACACCCTGCTGGAAAAAGAGACGATCATCGAGGAAAATTGCAAGGCAGTTATTATCGAACGGCCCGTCGTCAATATTGATGATTTGCACGAATTGGAGTATGCGGAGTTTTTATTTCAAAAAGATTATCGCTGAACTTGTCAAAACTCAACAGTTTGCAGCCGGATATCCACTTTCCCAATCCTGGAGATTTGACCGCTTACCTGAACGGGAATTCTGGTCGCTCTATCGATGTAGATTTCAAAATCGCCCCTCAACCCCATAAATGAAAATTCCTCGGGCTGTTCATCTTGTGGTACCATGGCCCGGGGTTTAAAAGAGATTTTAACAGCGTCAATCATCCCTTCTCTTCGAATATCTTTTTCCAGGGTTTTTTCAATGTAGCTTACCTTCAGGCGCTGGCGCCCGCTAACATGAACCCTAACCTGGTGCAATTGTTTTCTATCAAAGACGTATAGGCTCAGGGGAGCGGTCTGTTTCATAAAGTCAAACGCAGATACGAGATACAAAAGCCCGGTGGGTTCCAGGACAGCTCGAGATCCGGGGCGCTTATCGTGATACGGGTAAAATGATTCCTTAATTTTAGTCCAGTGCTCCGGCGCTAATTTTTTTTGGTCGGTACGACCGGGCTTTTTTCTCAGCCGGTAAACCCCCTTTTCTGTAAAACGGTAGGTGTTTTGCCAGATATCATCGCCTTTTCGAGACCGGATGCGCTGCAAAGCAGCGATATCGAGGGGGGAAAACCATGCTTGGCTCCCGGTAAGATCATTGGCCCCGAAAAGCGGATCGGCCACGGATTGAACATCAAAGACCAGTACATGGGTTGTGGTCGCCTGCAGGGGGTTGCCCTCCGGGATTGGAATCAATACCCGATGTGCTTCTTTCGCCGGCAAACCTGTCAGGGACACGACGGCTTCCACTTTCCCCAAAAAGTGTTTTCCCTGGTAGGAAAGATGTTTCCATAAAACTTGACCGGTCTCGAGCTCAACGGCCAAAGAATATTTTACAGCTCCGAAAGCATTAAAGAAACCAATGGCCACAAGAAATACAGCACCCGATAAAACTATTTTTTTGGAAGGCAGTATCATGATGATGGCTTCATGCAAAAATTAACGGCCGGTGCGGGAGCAGATTCCGAAGTACAACATGACAGCCGTCCCCCGGTGAGTTGCCCTCGAGATCAAGCCGGCTTCATTCATTCCTAATCTCAGAAATCGAAGGTTTAAACCATTGACTTATGAATTTGATCCTTTTTTAATTTGGCTTTAACTGAGCTTACTGTGTGACTCACCGCTGAGCTGCTGGTCCCAAACAGATTGCCTAATTTGTTCATTTCTCTGTACAAGAACCAGTCATCGCCCAGACCCTTGACAAAATATAAAAAAGAAGTTTATAAATTGCAACCTAAAATGCTGTAAGTATCAATCAAGGATCATAGAGTAAGAAAAAATATTTCGTGGGTAACTTGGGCATGTATTTATTTTTCGTCAGACATTTCAACGACATAGATCACATTGTACCTGTGGTATGGGAAATGGCCATGGATAAGTATCCTGCGGCTGTTTATTGCTTAAACCCCCAATACGATATCAACGGCGATTATCGCCTAAATTTTTTACGAAGACTTGGAATAGACGTCGATTATGTCTACAAGGACGTTCACCATAACACAGGAATGATGCATCGATTTCTAAGTTTTCTGTTTCTACTGTGCTTTGCGATAAAGAGAAATTCGGAAAACAACTTCGAGTCCTATTTTACACCTCTAAAAAAAATGATGGGGAAGCTGGCTCAATTCATTGGAAATCGAATATATTCATTTGCTAAAGGCAAATATTATAACGCAGAATGGGCTTTTAACTTCATTAAAAGGAAAGGTGCCAAAGCACTGTGCTTTGATTGGGTGAAACCAAGACACTCGGTTGTTGGAGTTTTAGTAGCGGCTGCTGACCGGATGTCTATCCCGACTTTATCCCTGCCTCATGGCGTATTTGTATACACGAATGAACACATAGCGATCGAATCAAGACCATTGGAAACCTATGATAAATTAAACCGGTATGATGGTGTTGTCGTGCAAAACGAGCTATTTCGGGAATTCATGGCGCGTTCAGGTTTAAACCGTGAAAAGATATTCGTTTTAGGAAGTGCAAGATACTGTGATAAGTGGATTAAGCAAAATAAGAAGATACTTCCAAGAACTCTTGATTCAGATACAAATGATACCCATAAGCTAAGAATCGTTTTTATGACGACCAAACTGAGATATCGAATAAATGTCGAGAAATTTTTATCAACACTTAGCCTTTTAGCTATATCTGACGCTATCGAGGTAAAGATAAAACCCCATACCCGAACCACTCAGGAGAGCTATGTTTATAAAGACCTTCCAATACATAATACGACTGATATATCTTCTGTAGAGTTATGTGAATGGGCAGATGTTGTTTTGGTAATTGGTTCCAGTATCATCTTGGAATCCCTAATCCAGAATAAACCGGTTCTTTATTTAAAATATCTCCATGAAAACACAACAAATTATGAAAAATACGGCGCCTGTTGGATCATCAAAAGTGAAGCGGAGTTAAAAAATGCACTTGATGCCTTAACAGAAAACATTAATAACGTTCCTTATCCGGTCGCTAATGTTAAACGTTTCATATCGGATATTATTTACAACAACCAAAGGGAGCGAGATATTATAGAGGATTATGTCGATTTCATTGTTAGCTTTCAAAAAAGTTGAATAATAGCCAGTTGTATTCCTTATTTCAGTAATTATATAGTTGGGGTTATGAAAGAATCTGAAATTCGTCCTCAAAAATTATTTAATCGGTATTTAGAGTTAGCTAAAAAAGACAACGAGAAGTTTTTTTCAGACCAGTCAAGTTTCATAGAGATTACATGTCCGTCTTGCGGCAATGAAAAACAAATGCCTGGACTTGAAAAACACGGATTCACATATGTGCTGTGTTCAGATTGTGGCTCACTTTATCTCTCTCCAAGACCGCCAGCGGATATGTATGATTTGTATTACCGAGAGGCTGAGTCGGTTAACTTTTGGAGCACCCACTTTTACAAAGAGACAGCGGAAGCTAGACGGCAAAAAATTTATCGCCCTCGTGCTCAGATCGTGGCAAAATTCGCTGGTCACTCTGGTCATCTGTCAGGCAACAACAGCCTCTTCGCAGATATCGGAGCCGGATACGGGCTGTTTTTGGAGGAAATCGAAAATTTGCACCTGTTTGACCGAATTATCGGAATAGAACCTTCGGCTAAACTGGCACAGGTCTGTCGAGACCGCGGATTCGATGTGATTCAAAAATATGTCGAAGACGCAGAAAATGTAAATATTGACGCCACTTTTTTGACTGCATTTGAGGTTATCGAACATGTTCTTGATCCGCTGGTATTTCTTTTATCGGCTAAACGTATCCTTCGTAATGGAGGGCTTTTGATGTTCACAACTCTGACAGTTAGTGGATTTGATATTCAAGTTCTGTGGGAAAATTCCAAGAGTGTTTATCCTCCCCATCACCTCAACTTGCTGTCAGTAGAAGGTTTCCGTCGTTTGGTCGAACGAAGCGGATTAGAATTAATAAGTCTTCAAACACCTGGAGAACTGGATGTCGATATTGTTCGAAACATTTGTCTTGAAAAATCAGATATTGATATTCCCCGCTTCGCTGTCTCCATTATAAACGCTTCCGAGATGGTGCGCAGCAACTTTCAAAATTTTCTCAAAGCCAACAATTATAGCTCGCATGTTCAAATTATCGCCAGAAGGCCATAGAGAATGAAGATATTTGATATATCCCTTCCCGTCGATCCCCAGCTGCCAGTTTGGCCGGGTGATCCAAAAATTGTATTGGAACGCTATCGAGCAATCTCAAGAGGCCATGCGAGCAATGACTCAAAACTGGCATGTAGCGTTCATTCCGGCACACATGTGGATGCGCCTGCTCACTTCATCAAAGATGGCTTAACTGTCGAGCAATTGCCGTTAGATGTCCTGATCGGGCCAGCTTATGTGGCAGATTTTCCAGAGGCAGACACCATTACACCAGATTTCTTGGAGGCGTTGGAGCTGTCGCGAGAAACAACCCGGTTACTCATCAAAACCCGTAATTCAGCTTTATGGTCCGATCCACATCATCAATTCAATCCTGATTTTGTGGCCATAACCGCTGATGCAGCCAATTGGGTGGTTAAAAAAGGAATCCGCTTGATCGGAATTGATTATCTATCAATACAAAGGTATAAGGACTCTGAGCCATTAACGCATCGAATCCTTCTGGAAGCCGGTGTCGTCATTGTTGAGGGGCTCTGTCTACAAAATGTCCGACCAGGGCTTTATACGCTCATATGCCTTCCAATAAAACTAGTTGGAAGCGAGGGAGCACCCGCAAGGGCGGTGTTGATTGAGGAATAAAGCAAGGATCAGAATAATATGAAAATTATAGCTGTCATACCGGCACGAATGGGATCATCACGCTTTCCAGGAAAGCCGCTGGCCCCGATCCTGGGTCGTCCGATGATCGAACATGTCTATTGGCGCACCAACTTATGTCAGGCACTTAATGATGTATTTGTTGCCACCTGCGATCCGGAAATTTTCGAATCCGTAGAGGCTTTTGGAGGCAAAGCGATTATGACCTCATCCTCACACGAACGGGCCAGTGATCGTGTCGCTGAGGCTGCGGTTGATCTGGATTGCGATGTGGTCGTGATGGTTCAGGGTGATGAACCCATGACACATCCGCAGATGATCGATGAATCGCTGACGCCTTTTCTCAACGGCGTTGAACAGGTGGCCTGTGTGAACCTTACAGCCAAAATCACGAGCCAGACCGAATTCGAGGATCGCAATACAATAAAGGTGGTCATGGATGAAGACGGATTTGCCCTTTATATGTCCCGCGAACCGATTCCAACCCGGCAGATTCAAAATTTTGGACAAATACCGGCCTTCAAGCAGGTTTGCATTATTCCTTTCGCTGCGAAGACATTACAAGAATTCAGCCGTCTGGAACCAACACCGCTGGAGGTGGCCGAATCAATTGATATGATGCGGTTTATTGAACACGGGCGCAAGGTCAAAATGGTTGAAACTTCATTTTCGACCCATGCCGTTGATCATCCGCCTGACCTGGAACTAGTTGAAAGATTATTGCGTCAAGATCCGCTGACACAACAATATATCACAACGATTGAGTGATAAAATTCAGTTAACAGTTACTTGTTATTTGTTATAAGAGGATATATCGATCACAACTTTATAGATTTACGATGCGTGGCATATACTTTCGAAAATCGTTTTTCATACTGATAACTAATAACCAATAACGAATAGCAGCTAATTGGGTTTTAACTCAATTGGCAACCATGGAGGTTCAATAATAAAGTCATGTGGCGCGTATTGGTTTCAGCACCCTATTTTATTCCGGTAATTGCAGAATATCGTCAACGTTTGGCAAAAGAAGGCGTCGAACTGATCCCGGCCAGGGTCAAAGAACGCTTGAGTGAAACTGAATTGCTCGAGGTGATTGGAGACATTGACGGTATGATCTGCGGCGATGATCGCATTACAAAGCGGGTACTGGAAGCCGCACCCCGTCTGAAGGTTATTTCCAAATGGGGCACCGGGATCGATTCCATAGACTCAGAAGAAGCAAAACGTCGCGGGATACCGGTATATCGAACCCCCAATGCGTTCTCAGAGCCGGTGGCCGATACGGTTTTAGGATATATTCTGGCTTTTGCTCGCAAATTACCCTTGATGGATCAGGACATTCGAAACGGCAGATGGGAAAAACCGCCATTGGTATCGCTGTCGGAATGCACTCTGGGTGTTATCGGGGTTGGCGACTGCGGCAAAGCTGTTGTGCGCCGGGCCAGGGCTTTCGGTATGCATACAATGGGCAACGATATCGTGGAAATGCCTAAAGACTTTATTGCGGAAACCCGAATTGAAATGGTCTCTCTGAACGAGTTGCTTGCCAGAGCCGATTTCATCAGCTTAAATCCAGACCTAAATCCAACTTCCTATCATCTCATCGGTAAACCACAACTGGATACGATGAAGCCCGGTGCCTATCTGATTAATGCATCACGGGGGCCCGTGGTGGATGAAGCGGCATTATCAACTGCGTTGCAGGCGGGACAGATCGGCGGGGCTGCCCTCGACGTATTTGAGGAGGAGCCCTTGCCGGCGAAAAGCCCCCTGCGCAAACTGCACAATTGCCTGTTGGCTCCTCACAACGCCAACAGCAGTCCTGAAGCCTGGCAACGCGTGCACGAAAACACGGTCCAAAACCTGCTCAAGGGATTACAATCAGCGGGAGAAGTAAATGAATCGTCCTAAAGTCTCGGTGATCGTAAGGACTTACAACGAAGAAAAGTTTTTGCCCGGTCTTTTGGATGCTTTGGAGCAACAGTCATTTCAAGACTTTGAAACAATAGTCGTCGATTCAGGTTCTCTCGATCGGACGCTCAAAATCGCTGCTTCTAAAGCAGACAAGTTGCTGCGAATAAAAAACCACGATTTTACGTTTGGGCATTCTTTAAACGTCGGGATACAAAACGCAGAGGGCACTTACCTGGCGATTGTTTCCGCACATACGCTTCCGACAGACGACCATTGGCTCAGCAAAATAATTGATCCACTGCACGACGAACAGACTGCGATGGTCTACGGGCGACAGCTGGGGGGAAAGTCATCCAAGTTTAGTGAAATTCAGGACATGCGGCGCACTTTTGGATCGAGACGCAGGGTTTTGAAGCCTCCCCGCTTTTTTGCCAACAATGCCAATTCTGTAATTCGCAAAAATCTGTGGCAGGAACATCCCTTTGATGAAAGCTTACTTGGACTGGAGGACATAGAATGGGCAAAATACTGGATGGAACGCGGCTATAAGGTGGTATATGAACCTCAGGCAGCTTTGTATCACATTCACGAAGAAAACTGGCGTCAGATTCGCCGTCGATATTACCGAGAGGCTGTGGCAGCGCGATGGATCGGTATTAGAAATTTAAAGCATGCCTTGGCAACGCCGATCATTGAAACTGCGCGACTAGTATTCGATTTTGGACATCTCATATCGGCAAAAAAAGATGATTATGGAAAATCAAAAAATCTTCATAGTTTGATCCATGAAAATTTTCTATTTCGAGCCAATAAAAGTATTGGAACGATGAAAGGTCTTTTTGATGGCAGCATTATGGAAAGTCCGCGAGCCAGAGAAAAAATTCTTTTTGACCGCACCTGCCGGGCTGTCGTTATTCATGGGCCGGGGCGTGCTTCGTTCGAGGAGATTGAAATTCCAGCTGTTAAACCGGGCGATGTTTTAATTCGGGTAGTATATGAGGGCGTCTGCGCAACAGATCTGGAGATATTTGACGGTGCACTCAGCTATTACAAGGACGGCTTGGCTGAATATCCGATTGTTCCGGGTCATGAATTCAGCGGGCACGTGGTGAGTGCAGGGCCAAATATCAAGCACTTGCATCGCGATGATCCTGTTGTCGTTGAGTGTATCCAGAGCTGTGGTAGTTGCAGCGAATGCCGCAAAGAAAATTTTATCGGTTGTCAAAAACGAACCGAACTCGGTGTTATTGGACTCAATGGGGGTTATTCCGAATTTGTCGTTGTTCCAGGACGCTTTGTCCATCGGCTTCCCTTGGATTTCGACTTGCGGAAAGCTTGTCTTTGTGAACCTTTGGCAGTTGTTCTCAAAGGAATAAGGCGTCTTGAGCGAACGTGGCAAGCGAATTCTTCTGTCAAACGATGTGCTGTCGTGGGCGCCGGCCCTTTAGGGCAACTTTGCGCTCGTGTTCTTGTTTCGAAAGGGCACACCGTTACAGCGTTCGATCGCAATTCCCATCGCCTCGAGTATTTGAGGAGTTCTGGGATCAAGGTTTCCGATGAGCTGGCACAGCTTGATAAGTTTGATGCACTTGTAGAAGTTACGGGAGACCCGGATGCCCTTGACACTATACTGCACAAAAGTCCGGCCGGTGCTACGATTCTGCTACTAGGATTGCCATATGCCCATAGAAAGTTTACCTTTGAAAGCATCGTTGCATTTGACAAGACGGTAGTAGGGTCGGTCGGTAGTGGTGAAAAAGACTTTAAAGCGGCCATCTCTCTTTTACCTGACCTTGAAACTAAGGCTCTTACCGACAAACGATTACCCCTGTCCAAATTTATGGATGTATGGGAATTGGCGCGGTCACAAAAATATTTGAAAGTTCTTTTGGATGCTGGTGATTAATATTTTTGTCTCCTAAATTTCGCAGAATAAATTTAAGTGAAGCGGCTCAAAGGTTAAAATTGTGCTCTATGAACATTTATCCATCAAAGTATGACGACCTCTATCAATCTCATCCATTGACGCTAATAGATGTCGGGGCCAGCGGTGGCATATCATCCCTTTGGACACCTCATCGTCGCTATTTACGCATAATCGGATTTGAGCCCGACCCACGAGCATTTGAGGCTCTAAGAAGCCAGCAAGATCATTTAATTCGCTTTTTTAATATTGGGCTGCATCGTCAAAAAGGTGATATTTCTTTTTATTTAACCCGTCGGCAACAGTGTTCTTCTTGCTTCGTGCCGAACCGCCCGTTACTTGACCGTTTTAATAACCCGAAACGCCTCGATATAATTGAAGAAAATAAAATTTCATGCACCTCTTTAGATGAAGTACTGTCAGAGGCCGCTTTAACTGATGTAGACTTTATCAAATTGGACACCCAGGGTACTGAGTTGGCGATTTTGGAAGGTTCTGCATCAGTTTTAGCCGGTGCTGTTTTTGGCCTTGAGATTGAAGTCGCTTTTGCAGAACTATACAACGGTCAGCCGTTGTTTGCGGATGTGGATTCATTTGTCAGACAAAAGGGTTTTGATTTAATTGATCTATGCGCAGTGTCCTGGAAACATTCAATTGGCAGGTCGCTGGGATATGCTAAGGGCCAGGTGATGTGGGCTGATGCGCTATATTTCAGGCAGCCCAAGATGATGCACGAAATCCTAAAAGATATGGATGATACTTTGGCGCTTAGCAAGTTGCTGCGTGCGCTTTCGGTCTGTCAGCTTTATGGTTTTTTTGACTATGCAATGGAGCTGTTAGACATAGTGGCATCAGATATGTTGAGTAAGGATGACCTCAGCTATCTACAGAATCACCTGAATGATCAAACCCCTATAATCAGCCGGATACCGAATTTCCCGGGACGCAAGTGGTTAGCCAGATTGCTCATTCAAATGTCCAAATGGATCGCTCCTAAAAGTCATAAATATAAGCAGCCACCTTTGGGAAATTTGTGATTGCAAAGCAGATCGATTCACATGATTTAATCAGGCACAGCAGATAAGATCTAAAGAAATCAGAAGATAGGATAAAATTTTAAATAACGAGCATGTATCAATCATTCAGCAATCAAGATTCAATCCAAACTGACGTTTTGTTAGATGTTGTCCAACAGCGATATTTGTATGTCTAAAATTGTTTTAAAAATACTTAAAAAGATAAGCAGTAAATTTAAAATTGGCTTCTATAGTTCTCACTTTCTACATGGCCCTCCAGAAAGATTAACCATTGGTAAGCGAGTTGCTTTAGCAAATACGCTTTTTAATACACGCAGCGGCAAGATTGTTATTGGAGATGGCGTTATATTTGGGCACAATGTAATGGTCCTGACCGGGGTGCATGATATACATCTCAAAGGCAGTGAAGAACGCAGAATTACCTTGGAAAATGATGCAAGAGATATTTATATAAAAAATGGAGCGTGGATAGCAAGTGGTGTAATTATAACAGGTCCTGTTACGATAGGTGAAAACACGGTTATTGGTGCAGGAAGTATTGTTGCCAAAGATATACCCGATGGCGTACTAGCTGTTGGAAATCCAGCAAAAGTTGTGAAAAAAATAGATTATTAATGAGGGGCTGATATTTTCACTACCTTCCCATTGTTTTACGGATCGCAAGATCTGCGATTCACCAACTATGCAAAGCTATCCGGCCTGAATGCTGCTGTGCTGCAAGGCAAAGATCCGCACGGTTTGATTCGATGGAAATCCAATCATGACCTGGCAAAAGAAATCGGCGCCATGGTCGCAAACGGTTTGTAAGCAAAACACGGTGCATCTGCCAATTTCTTGAATCAGCCGCCAGCGCTTTGATGGTTGGGATGTGACTCATTTAGTTGCCGGGAACCTTTTTCCAATTCAATTCCGATTTCGGGAGTGTTGCGGGATCACAGCTGAGGGTGTCAAAATCCGCTGCCAGCGATTCAATCTGATCCAGCAAATAAGACCGTTGTTTCTCCGTCAGCAGCTTATTCAGCCGGACCATATACCGAATCGTGACCGCGGTATTGAAGTCTATTTTGCGCTGATATTCAGGGGTTCTCATGCTTTCGGGATTGATGATGAGTTCCTGTATGGCATCTCGAAAACCAGGGTTATCGTGCCGTTGCACAAGCAGACTCCGTGCTTCGGCCTGGATTATTTCTCGATTCTGCAACCAGTCTTCGGCAATCGGTGTTAATTGCAAGTTCCAATCTGATACGGCCTGTTTCTGCTGCGGGTTGAGTTTCGATATCCAATATTTCGTTCGTTTGACCATGCGCTTTTCGCGGTTTAGGATTAACTCGTCGGGTGGCAGATCGACATATTCTTTTTTAAACTTTTGATTTTGCTTCTCCAGGTTGTTAAAAAGCTCATCAATCTGAGTATCGGTGGCCGTTGCCAGGATAGCGGCAATATCCGGGCCGATTTGATACAATAATTCCTTCCAGAGTGTGATTAATCTGGTGGTGTAAACCTGGAGTGCGGCAGCATCAACCGGTGGTGAGCTGGCGGCCAAATCCTGCCCCAACGCTCTCAGCATGGTTGCATAAGCTGGCAACTGGGTGCGACAGTGCCAGTCCAGCAGCTTCGACAACCGCGCTTCGAGCATGTTTTTCTGGTCGCTGTCAAGAGAAATATAGTCGCTGACATACCAGGGTATCAGCCAGTCCAGGTGCTGATATACCAGCCGGGGTCCGCAACCCGCTAAAACAACTACCAACAGGATAATTGCCGCACGATTTTTCATGAGTTAAGGTAAGAATTAAATGCTCAATAACAAGCAGGGAATGGACAGATCATTCCAAAGGATAAGAAAAAGGGCCACCCACAAATCAATATCTATTTCTTTCATTGCAAAAGAGCAAAAGCAAAATAAAACTGATGAAAAATAACCTTGCAATTTCAAAGTATCTATTTTAAATTGCAAGGTATGGATCGCCACTATGAAAAATTGCTGAAGGAATATCTCGCTTTTTTCCCCTGCGTAGCTCTCGTTGGTTCCCGGCAGTGCGGGAAAACGACTCTGCTTCAGACACTACCCCAAGACTGGAGAGTTTTTGACCTTGAAAAGCAGAGTGATTTTCAAAGCCTTGCCCAGGACCCTGATCTGTTTTTTCGCCTGAATCCCGACAAAATTGCGATCGATGAGGCCCAGCTTCGGCCTGAACTGTTTCCTGCCTTGCGCGTGGCGGTGGACAGGGACCGGCAACGCACCGGCCGATTTGTCATCACCGGCTCCAGTTCTCCCAAACTGGTCCGAGCCGTTTCCGAGAGCCTTGCCGG
Organism: Desulfobacterales bacterium; assembly: GCA_049669725.1. Lineage (GTDB taxonomy): Bacteria > Desulfobacterota > Desulfobacteria > Desulfobacterales > JAFDCJ01 > JAFDCJ01. The sequence continues at coordinate 13,176 of JBATKU010000089.1, read as the reverse complement.
ACGTATCGGCATAATCGAAATGGCGCCGTTATCCTTTTCCGAAGTGAGACAGGAATTGTCACCGCCGTTTTTCCGGTTTCTGACCGACAGGGCGCATATACGGGATTTTATCGATGAGCTCAAGCCGCTCGGGAATATACAAGATGTTCATGAATTCTGGCTCAGGGGCGGATATCCGGAGCCATGGCTGAAAAAAAACAATCGATTTCATTCGACCTGGATGAATCAATATATCGGCACCTATCTGTATCGGGACGTGGCAAGACTATTCCCCGGTATAAACGAAAACAGATTCCGTCTCTTTGTGCAGATCCTGGCCGGTATCTCCGGAAACATAATCAACTATTCGGACGTGGCGCGATCCCTCGGTGTATCCCAACCCACGGTCCGGGATTATTTTGAAATCGCCGACGGAACTTTTCTATGGCGAACCATTCCCGCCTATGCCCGAAATGCGCTGAAACGTGTCGTAAAACATCCCAAGGGATATTTTCGTGACAGCGGCCTTCTGCATTACCTGCTGCGTATACCGGACGTCGATCTTTTGGCCACCCATCCGGTAAGCGGCCGTTCTTGGGAAGGATTGGTCATCGAGGAAATCCTCCGCAACCTCCATGCAACCGGTGCAGGGTTCGACTACTATTATTATCGAACAGGCGGGGGTGCAGAAGTCGACCTGATACTCGAAGGTGAATTTGGGCTGATTCCCATTGAAATAAAATACACCCAGACCGTACCGGCAAAACAGCTGCGGGCGCTGAAAGATTTCATCAAGGATCAAAACTGCCCTTTTGGATTGGTCATCAACAATGACGAAGGTCCCCGCCTCTATGACGAGCAAATTGCCGGCATACCCTTTGCCTGTCTTTGAGGAAGATTTGAGGGACATAAAATTTTAACTTTCTTCAAATCGTATAAGAAGGTATCAAATCAACTTTTGATTCCTAACCAAGGTGAGCAACAAAATGAAGGTGGGTGGAATCAATGGCCAGGCAAAGCAGCAGGTTGGGGTTTCGGGTTTGGCAGGACCCTATTCTTGTATAAATAAATACAAGCAATGGTGCTTACCACCTGGTATGAAAGCAGCAATTGTATAAATGATTACAAAAAGGCCTGATCGCCTAATTCAATAATTCACTAACCACATCCAGCAATTCCTGCAGTGCAAAGGGTTTATCTAAGGTTCGAGCCCCTAATTTCTTGGCCATGTCAAAATCAATATCGGTGCCATACCAGCCGCCCCCCGACATGGCAATGAGCTTTACCTCCGGATGCGCTTGTTTTAATTCGATAATGGTTTCAATGCCTTCCTTTTCCGGCATGATAATATCGGTTATGATTACATCGGCGGGCTTTTCATAAAAACGGTTGATGCCTTCTACGCCATTGGCCGCCTCCACTACATCATAACCGGCTTTTGACAGAACCTGCTTAATTACAGCACGAAAAGGCTTCTCATCGTCGATAAGAAGAATCACAGGAGCTATTTTAAGTGGTTCTGCAAGCTCTAACGGGTCTGATACCCAACGCTCAGGGTTCGAAAATCCATGTTTGTTGGCCGACAACGGAGTCATCTTTTTCTCCGGCAATCCGCGATTGAACGCTTGACTCTCCAATTCTTCAGCACCCTGATACTCCCCGATAGATGAAAAAATTTCCTCAAATTGTTCCATAATTGCTCCTTTTTTGCATCCTCCCCAAATTATTGTTTGCCACCAATGCTAATTTTTGCTTCAATAGTTCCCTGATGGGGCTGCATTCTAAGGCTTAGATTCGTCGGCGGCTAGTAAATTTACAGAACACAGATTTGATTTTATAGATCTCCTCCGGCTGAATCCGCATTCTTAAGAATGTCTACAAAATTTATGCCAACTTGCAATACTTTAGATATTAGTTTTATTTACTAATAGTTATGTCCGGATCCATCGGAACCGGATTTAATTTTTGACAATTATTGTCATATCTGGTGCCTGTAAATGTCACATGCAATGAAAAAAGGCATTCCCACGGAATACATCACCCTCGTCAATATGAATGTCTGGTTCGGCATGGACGCCCGCGGATATGTCAAGTTCGGCGAATATGAATCCAGCGCCAGAAGAAGGGCCCGCTTTAACATCCTGACAGAGGGCTTGAAAAATCTCCGGCCGGATGTCATTGGAATTCAGGAAGCGAATATACTGCCGGGCTATGCCAAAAAGCTTTCAGAGGAGATTGGCTACGATGCCGTCTGGAGAACAACCAATTCCGGGCTAAAATTCCTGGGCCAGGGCATACCGACTAATTTTGCAGCCGGCAATGTTATACTGGCGCCGCAAGGCTGCGGACTTCAGTTCCTTGGCGCCGAGCGTATCAGCGGAATAGGGTTACAGTTAAAAAATGTCTATTTTCATTTTACAGAGCTGCGTGATGTGATCGCCGCCATGACCACCATCCGGGATCAGCCCATCATTATCTTCAATACCCAGACCCACTTCAGCGTCATCTGGAACCAAAAATGGGAAATACCGTTAAATAATTTGATAGACAGCTACCAGCTGGCGCCTCGCAAAAAAGATAATCTTCTGAAAAAGATACATAAAAGTCAAAACCGCAGGAGAAAAGAAATCAATCGGCTGATTGCGTATGTAAAAAGAATAACTAGATTATATGATTATCCTTTTGTGATTATGGGAGATTTTAATACCACCGCTGATTCTGCTGAGATTGTCCGTCTAATCGACGAACTCAATCTGCGGGATGCCTACAGGATAAAAAATCCGGGTAAACCGGGATACACTTGGGACCCCAACCGAAACACCAACACCGGATATGATGCCTCCCTTTTCTGGGCGGACGGCGTCACTCCCAAGGATCCTTTGAACCGACTGGAAGCGCAATTTGACGCTAGAATGGCACGCAGAATTGATTTTATTTTTTTATCTTATCATTTTGAGCCGAATATGGTAAAAAAAGCTGATTTAATATTTACCGAACCGACAGACGGTCTCTTTGCCTCCGACCACTTCGGCATTCAAGTGATACTGGATCGGTTGCCCTAACCTAATTAATCCGCCGGAGCAATGGTCCCAAAACTATTTTCGGTTTTGAAACAAATATCTATCACCCTGAATATGCTATTTTTCAGAGCGGATTAATTAGGCATGAACAACCAACCAATTATCAGGTGAATCGTATGAATGCTTCGACACTAAAATGGACCAAATCGCCTCTAGGTCTTAGCCCCCCGAAGTCAAGCAGGAAACCAGGGTTTGAGGCCAAAGCGGGTCCTGAAACCAGAAACGGATTTTCGGATTCCATGGTGCTGGCCGTAATCTTTATTGCCTGCATTTACTGGGTGCTTGATTCCATCTTAAACATATTTTTTGCCAACAAATTTAATCTCATAGCCGAACTCATCGGTCCGGATCTTTACGATATTTATCTGCGCGTCATTGTCTTATGTCTGTTCGTCATGTTCGGCTCCCACGCCCAGTCAATTATCAACAAACTTAGAGATGCAAAACAAAAGCTAAACCAATCCGAAGAGTTGTGGCGCTCTCTGGTGGCAACGGCACCTGACGTCATTACCGCCGTGGACCAAAAAGGGATCATTCGTTTCGTAAATCAGGATATTTTTGAACTTCCCCGGGAAAAAGCCATCGGTAAGAGTGTTTACAAATTTCTGCCTGAAAAATATCATTATCTGGCCAAAGAAAGTATTGAAAGCGTGTTTAAAACCGGCGAGTCGGAAAGCTTCGAAGTTCGCATGGGAACCCTGCGCAACCCTGACTGGTATACATACCGGATTGGCGCTTTGAGGCTGGGCCGGCAGGTCATCGCCGCCACCATAATCTCCTCCAACATCACTGAATTCAAACAGGCAGAAGAGTTGAGACGGTATAAGGAATTATTTGATAATGTCACTGAAGGCGTGTTTCTTATCAATCACCAAGGAAGATTCATCGAATCCAATAACCGGGTACTCGTGAGCACCGGGTATGCCAAAGCAGAATTTTTAGATCTGAATGTTGCCAATATTGTAGAAGCCGATCAGGTCCCTTATATGGAAGATATGCTGACAAAGGTCAGTCAGGAGGAAGAGGCCCGGTTTGAGCTCAATATTAAAACCAAAAATGGCGACTTAATCCCCAATGAAATCAATTGCCGCTATGTTTCATTTCTGGGCAAGCCCTGTTTCTTAGCCGTTGCCCGAGACATAACCGAAACAAAATTACTTCAAAATCAACTGCTGCGATCGGAACGACTGGCTGCAACCGGCCAACTGGCGGCATCGATCGCCCATGAAATCAACTCCCCGCTACAGGGCATCACTGCCCTGCTGAGTGTTATCCGGATGCGCTATGACAAGGATGAAGATCTTCTAAAAAATTTAGATCTGATCAAAAACGCATTTGTAAGCATCCGGAACACCGTGCGCAATCTCATCGATCTCAACCGCCCGGGCAAAGAAAAAAAGCAACCCATGGATGTCAACCAGGTGATAGAAAACACGGTGGCTTTGATGCGCAGTCACTTGAAAAACAGCCTGGTCAACATCAAACTGAATCTGGCTGCCACAACATCCCAAATCAATGCTTCCCCCCAGCAAATCGGCCAGGTGATCATGAATCTGGTGAACAATGCCGTGGATGCCATCGTCAATGCACCTGACTTCAAAGATAAATTAAAGCAATCTTTACCTATCGAAGGGGAAATCGTCATCGCGACCAGCTGCCGGGATGAAGAAATAACCATAGTTGTAAAAGACAACGGCCCGGGTATATCGGATAAAAATCTGGAATATATATTTGACCCGTTTTTCACCCGCAAAAAAAAGTTGGGGATGGGTGTCGGACTCTCGATTTGCCATGGTATCATCGAAGATCATCAGGGCACTATCACGGCTAAAAACTCGCCGGACGGTGGTGTGGTGTTTACAATCGGGTTGCCGCTGGGCCAGGGCTCTTAGTATTTAATACGGCAAAACAGTTTATCCTTTTTTATTCTTCCCTTGCGGCGAGTCAGGATTCTGATTCTTTTCTGTCCCGGTCAGGATGACCTCGATCATCTGAGGTGTGAAGCGATCGACCCTAATACCGGAAGGTAAATATACATTTCGGCCGCTAAGACTGATATGATGCCTTCCCTGAGTCAGATTCCCCAGATCTACGTTTACCCGCACATCCTGCCTGCGTATCGACTTAATCAGATTCTGGCGGCCGGAAAGGGTCAGGGCTACCTTGCTGGTTGAATCTTTACTCACCAACAATTCCACCGGTGGATTCGAATATCGAATTAAAGCGTTGAATAAAACCTTTTCTTCCTGCTGACCGGCCAGAACCAGCCAGCAGGTGGAAACGAGTGCAAAGGCCGCCAGTTTCGTCTTCCAGTTTTTAATGAAGAAATCCTCTAAAAAGCGCTGGATGGTCGGCACCTGAATTTCAGGGCCACCCAGCCATTCCTTGAGCTGCTGCTGCAAAGCCTCCGGCTGATTCCAGAGGGCAATCTTTCCGCCGACGATGCTGGCCACCTCGGATCTTTCTTCGGAGACGACCAGGCAAACAGCATCTGTCACTTCTGAAAGGCCCAAGGCAGCACGGTGGCGGGTTCCATACTGTTCCGGCAGGTCCTGGCTTTCAGACAACGGCAGAATACATCCCATATGGGTTAAGCGATCCTGAGAAATGATCACCGCACCGTCATGGGCCGGCGCATGATGGTTGAAGATGCTCTTGATCAACATGGGATCAGGGATGGCCATGACTTTTTGACCGGTATGGATAAGCTGGGAGGGATTGTCATCTCTGGTCAACACCACCAGGGCACCGGTTTTTTCCGCAGCCAATTCAAATACAACCCGGACCAAATTGGCAGTAAAAGTTCCGCCATAGGCCCGTCTGCGCAATCTCAGGTACCGCAGCGGACTAACTTTTTCCAGGACTTGACGGATTTCGGATTGAAATAAGATCAGCAGCAGAATCAACAAAACCTGCCACAGGATTTGGAAAACCCAGGTAGTTAGAAAGAGTCCCCACAACTTGGCCACCGAATATATTCCGCCCAGGACAACCAGACCGATCAATACCCTGAGGGCGCGGGTCTCACGGAACCATTGGTAGAGGTGATAGGCAACGAGGGTCAGAAATAAAATATCGGCCAGATCGCGCCAGGTGGGGGTGGGGATGAAGTTTAATAGAGGCATGGTAGAAGCTCCAGAGAAGTGTCGCTTATTACCAGTCGTTTAGGAGGGCATATGGCATCAGCCTAAACCCGTTAAATGTCGAATGTCGAAATACAAAACAAATTCGAATAATCAATGACCAAAATCCCAAACGACAATTTCTATTTAATTTGCTTTAGGATGCCAGTCTCAATGTTTGGAACATTTGAAAATTTGGATTTAATATTTGTTTCGGATTTCGTGTTTCGGATTTCCTTTTATCCCTTAAAAGACTTTCCACATTCCCTGCACCGGCCATCAGGGCCGATGACACCGATGCAGTTGCCGTCACTGCAAAGTTGACGATTGGCCCAATCGTCGGATTCTGTTTTCTCCTCGGATGTGACCTCAGCGGGGAGTGGCGGTTGGGCATCGATATCGGCACCGGTGCGAGACTCATCTTCCCCCGGGGGTAGGCTTTCTTTATCGGAAGCGATAGTCTCCGGTAGCGTACCTTCATATTTTTTACCACACTCCTGGCAGTGACCGTCCGGACCGATCACACCGATGCAGTTGCCATCGCTGCATAATATTCGGTTATCCCAATCGGTATCATATAAAGATGTTTCTTGTTCATCCGTGTTTGGTATTTCAGTTTCCATTATTGCAAGCTCCATGGCAAGGGTTCATGTATTGAATACAAGTATCTTCGTTGTAATTTCTTTTGTGTTAGGAGCCAGAACTTTTTATCACGAAAGAACGAAAATATGAAAAAGAAAAGAAAATTTCGTGCTTTCGTGATTAATTTATCCTTTTTGGTTCCGGCTTATCAGGGTTATGTATATTATTGATAGACCCTTCTCACAAATCGAGCAGTTCTTCAAGCTCCCCAAGACTGTCAATGTGATATTCCGCTGCCAATTCCCGGTTGCAATAGGCCACCAGTGGCATTTTTGCGGCCCTGGCAGCCAATTCATCTACCCGTGAATCACCGATATAAATTACCTGATGGGGTGCAAGACCAAAATGGTCTAAAATTTTAAGCAGTACATCAGGATGTGGTTTGGGCTGTTGGACATCACTGGAAGTAACAACCAGGTCAAAGTACCCATCTAAATCGAATTCAGCCAGCAATTGCTCCATGGTATTCGTCCGGTTGGTGGCAATGGCGGTTTTGATTCGCGGTCTGAGTTTCTCGAGCAGGGCAACAAGCTGCGGTTCCACCGTGAGATAACTGAGATACTTCTGATAGTCCATGGTTTGTCGAAAAACATGGGCTGCTTCCAGAGTGTTTTCTTCAGGAAACAGATAGGCCACGGATTCATGAACCGTATGCATATGCACAAAACGGAACTGTTCTTCGGTTAAGGCCGGCCGGCCGAAATGCTGCAAAATGCGGCTGTAATAAACCCGGTTGGCCTGTGCGGTGTCGAACATTACGCCGTCACAATCAAAGGCAACCACCTTAACATTTTTCATGTTACTCACTTTTACGGGGACGCAGATTTCCGTATACCCTGACATTGAGTTGCGGCCGAATTTTACTGTCCGTTTCCAGAATAATCGTGTCGAAATAACGGCCGGTGTCCGGTTTCAGATTTTCTACCTTTAACTCATAGGCCCCGTTAGCGGAGAGCTCGACTTCTTTCAGCTGAAATTTGATGTTGTTGCCGTCCTTGGCCCTGACTTTTAGGATTTTAAACGGGTATTTCTTTTCGGGTATGAGGGACACCGACGCTTGTATGGTGTCTCCCGTATAACCCCTTAAATTGACATGCTTGGGATGTATGGTGACAAACTTTTCCACCTGACCGGATATAATCAGGTCCATCCTTGAGCGATTCTTATCATTGGAATAAACGCTGGCGGTTTTTTTCATTTTTCTGCCGCCATATCCTTTGGTATCTACTTTCAGGGTAATTTTTCCCTCGCCGCCGGCGGGGATTTGTCTCGTAAACGAGACAGCCGTGCACCCTCAGCCGGTTTTTACGCGATCCACATTTAGGATCGCATTCCCTTTGTTTTGAATGACAAAGTCGTGCACAACCGTGGTATCTTCCAGCACCGGAGAGAATTCATGATGGGTTTCCGGGAAAAAGACGGACGGTGCCGCATCATTTTCGGCGCCAAAACAAGTTGCAACTGAAAAAAAAAGGAATATGGCAACAACTGCTCCCAGACAAGTTTTACATCTCATTAAAGACTCCTTCCTACTAATCGTTTGGCTATGTTATAAAAATTTTATGACGCATGCCATCCAATGTCAAGGCACAAGTAACAGAGACCAGAAGACAGAAGACAGAGGCTCTTGATTTCGGATTGTCTGATCTTCACCCGTAACTCGTAACACGCAACTCGCAACGATAGCCCCGCAACCCGTAACTCGCATAACCCGCAACCCGAAACACGTATCCCGCAACCCGTATCACATCATAAAAAAAGGATCCACATCGATGGCAACCTGAACCTGATGGCGGCTTAAGCCTGCGGGGTGGTCGGACATCAACTGATTTATAAATTGATGCAAGATCCTGGCGCTTGACCCTTTCAGCAAAATCTGCCAGCGGTAGCGCTGCGCGATCCTGGTTAAAGACGCTTCAATGGGTCCCATGATCTCGATGCTCTGGTACCGGGCACTTTCGCTCGCTTTTAAGGACTGGCACAGATCTCCCAGTGTGTGAGTATGTTTTTTGGTTTCCCGGGGATCCCTGCCGGAAATTTTGAGTTGAATGACTCTGGAAAACGGCGGGTAATTAAGCGCCTTGCGGAAACCGATCTCCTGGTTGTAAAAAGCTGTAAAATCCTGCTGTCTGGCGGCATCGATGCTGAAATGATCAGGATTATAGGTTTGTAAAATCACCCGCCCGGGTCTCTCTCCGCGCCCGGCCCTGCCGGCCACCTGCGCCAGCAGCTGAAAGGTTCGTTCCCCCGCACGAAAATCAGGAAAGCTCAGGGAAAGATCAGCGCATATGATCCCCACCAGGGTGATGTTTGGAAAGTCGTGCCCTTTGGCCACCATTTGGGTGCCCACCAGAATATCGGTCGTATTATCCCTGAGCCCTTTTAACAGCTTTAAAACAGATCCTTTGCGGGTGGTTGTGTCACGGTCCATTCGGGCCAGTCGGGCCCTGGGAAAAAGTTTCGCTACCATGCCTTCCAGCTTTTCCGTACCAAGACCCAGAAGTTTAATTTTGTCTGATCCGCAAACATCGCATTTGGACACCGCAGAGCGACTAAATCCGCAGTAGTGACAACGGTAGGCGTTGGAACTCTGATGCAGGGTCAAGGAGATGTCACAATGCTTGCAACGCATGGGCTGACCGCACACACTGCAAACCGGAAAACTGGCATATCCGCGGCGGTTTAAAAAAAGCAGCACCTGCTCGCCGCGTTCAAGAGTTTCTTGCATTGCCTGCCGCAGTTGCGGGGAAATATAGCGTCCAATGCCTCTGGTATCTCTGGTTTCACGAAGATCAACAATCCTGATTTCAGGCAGGGAGCGCTGCTCAACCCGCTTTGTCAATGTCAGTTCGCTGAACTTCTCGGTTACGGTATTGTAGTACGATTGGAGCGAAGGCGTGGCCGATCCCAATAACGCCAAACAGTCCTTTTGTTTTGCTCTGACCACCGCCAGGTCCCTGGCATTGTAACGCAATTTGCCTTCCTGCTTATAAGACGAATCGTGTTCTTCATCGACGATAATGATGCCGATGTTTTCTAAAGGCGCAAAGATGGCGGAGCGCGCGCCGATGACGACCGTAGCTTCGCCCTCCAAGATACGAGTCCACTGGTCGTAGCGTTCGCCGGCCGACAGGCCGCTGTGCAGCACGCCGACACAGTCACCGAATCGGGCACGGAATCGCCTCTCCATCTGAGTAATCAAAGCAATTTCCGGCACCAGGACCAGGACGCAGCGCCCGCCCTTTAAAAGCTCCGCGGCTACCTGCAGGTAGACTTCGGTTTTTCCGCTTCCGGTGACCCCTCTCAATAGAAATGTCTTATAGCCTTTGGTAAAATAGCCGCAGATACTGGCAACCGCTTTGGCCTGCTCCCGGTTTAAGGTGCGAGCGCTGTCGGGTTCAATGGATTCGCCGAAAGGGTCCCGGTACACCCTTTTGTAGTGGATGCTAAGATAACCGTCTTTTTCAAGCGGTTTGATTAAAGCAGCAGCAGTCGGAACGCTCTCCTTGAGTTGTCCAACGGAAATTTCCCCTGACGCCGTTAACAGATCAATAATCTTTTTTCTAGACCGGGTTAACTTCACGGCAGCCGGCCTGGCGTCGGCCAGTCGCACATACCGTTCGAGTCTGGCCTTGGTCCTGGCTTTGCTCAGCTTCCATTTCCGTAAAATCAGGCCCTGCTGTTCAAGGGAGTATAACAGGGCACCGGGTATGTTTTGATCAATTTTTTTGTACAGCTCTTTCATCCGGCGAGGCCCGGACTGCACCTGGCTCAGAATTTGTTTCGTGATTGGATTAAAGTGCCCGCTGTCCAAGGCAGCCTGGCCATCAGTAGTCAGTGATATCTGGACGTAATCACGAATATTCAAGCCGCCGGGCAGGGCATTTTTTACAACTTCACCGAGGGGATATTTATAGTAATCGGAAATCCATCTGAAAAACGGAACCATGGCAGATGGAAAGAGCGGCTGATCATCAAGGACATCCAGCACCGCTTTGATTTCTTTATGACCCAAGCCCTGGATAGAACCCAAAACATATCCGGTAATCCTGCGCCGTCCAAAGGGGATAAGCACTCTTTTGCCGATGGCAACAAAGGCCGCAAGGGATTCGGGTGCGCTATAAGTAAAGGTTTGAAAAACGGGAAGAGCAACTGCCACTTCTATGTAACGGTTGTCTGGTTTCATTATAAACGGCACCAAGATCGGAACACCAGGAATTACTATCACGCAGGAAGGTTCGAGTGTTTTTAACAAATTTATTGAAATTTACAACAAAAAAGCGTTATAATAATTTTAAGTTGGGTTGAAACCAAAATATTACCCCGCCGGAGGCTCAAGCGGTCCAACCCTAACAGACAGAGAATTCACCCTAATTATTTAAAAAACCATTGAATTATGGAGGAGAAAATAATGTTTCGTATAGCCAAAAAATCTGTGGTTGTGTTTATGATTTCAGTGTTGCTGATCGCACCCTTTGCTTCAACCGCCCTGGCGGAGGAATATTTCGAGAGGGAGGACCCGAGCGGCGGTATGATGATTTTTGATTTTGTCGTGGTTCGACCGATCGGAATTGTGGCAACGGCCGTCGGTTCTGTTTTTTATGTCATCTCTCTTCCCTTTTCGCTGTTGGGAGAAAATTCTGACGAAGCCGGCCAAATGCTTGTCAAAGAACCCGCTGCTTACACCTTCAAAAGACCTCTAGGTGAATTTCCTGAACGGAACCTTTAGGATAATTTTGATTGCCACATATAGCGGTTGTCAAAAAAACGTTCCGCTATTCGAAGGTTTTTTTCTACAACCGCTTATACCACCCTTCCGTATTTCAGAATTTATTTTTGAAAGCGGCATAAACATCCCAACCCGTCGCATGTTCAGTGTTTAGTATTTTGTTTCGGACAGTTAGCCTATCCGGTTATATCGGCCTTACAGAATACCAGACACTAAACACTGCCCCCAAACATCTGCGAAAACTGCGATCAGACCTTTCCAGTGGCCATCCCTATCAATTCACAAACTTCCTTCAATCATCTTGACACAATAACCTAATTTGAATATGAATTTGCTATCAATTCTTTAACCATCAAAAATCTATAAAAAAGGAGGTCGCTGTGACAGTACATGTCGTGGATCATCCACTGATTAAACACAAACTCGCCTTAATGAGGGAAGATGATGTAAGCACCAAAGACTTCAGGGACCTTGCTTCAGAGTTGGCCACTCTATTGACTTACGAAGCGACCAAGGATCTGGAGACGGAAACAAAGACCATTCGGGGATGGGCCGGATCCGTTCAAGTCGAAAAAATAAAAGGCAAAAAGATCACTGTTGTCCCCATTCTCAGAGCCGGTTTGGGTATGATGCCCGGGGTCCTGGACCTGATCCCATCTGCCAGGGTCAGCGTGGTGGGTCTTTACCGCAACGAAGAAACCCTGGAGCCGGTCAGGTATTATGTCAAAATGACCGGCGCGATGGATGAACGGATTGCACTGATACTGGATCCCATGCTGGCTACGGGCGGCTCGCTGATTGCGACCATCGATCTGATCAAAGAATCCGGCTGCAAACATATAAAAGGAATTTTTATGGTTGCCGCACCCGAGGGTATCGAAAAATTAACCGCCGCCCATCCCGATGTAGAGGTCTGGGTCGCTGCTATTGATGAAAAACTAAATGATATTGGATACATTTTGCCTGGCCTGGGTGATGCCGGAGACAAAATATTCGGTACCAAATAATGGCTGGCATCTGGTTGCTGGTTGCGGGGCTAGCGTTGCGAGTTGCGGGTTACGAGTTACGCGGTGAAGATCAGATAATTCGAAATCGAAGATCTGTTCTCTGACATCTGATATCTATTATCTGTTCTCTGTTTTCTGACCTCTGTCTTCTGTAAACCAAGGATAATTGGTATGCCGCAAAACGAGAATCGATACCAGAAAACCTATCCGATCTCCTGGGAACAACTCCACCGGGATTCAAAAGCACTGGCCTGGAGATTGTTGGAAATGCAGGCGTGGAAAGGAATCGTCGCTATTACCAGGGGTGGTTTGGTGCCGGCCTCGATTATCGCGCGCGAACTGGAAATCCGTTTGGTAGATACCATATGCATCTCCAGTTATGATTACCAGCAGCAGGGGAATACCCAAGTCCTGAAATCCCCTGAGACCGACAGCGAAGGCTGGCTGCTGATCGATGATCTGGTAGACACCGGCAACACAGCCCGTATCGTCAGAAACCTTCTCCCCAAGGCTCATTTTGCAACCGTTTATGCCAAGCCCGCCGGACGTCCGGTCGTGGATACGTTTATTACAGAAGTCAGCCAGGACACCTGGATCCTGTTTCCCTGGGATACGGA
>JBATKU010000088.1:0-5011 GCA_049669725.1 Desulfobacterales bacterium | reverse complement strand
CCTGAGAGACGAGACGATAAAAAATAAGGTCCTGAGAGACGAATAGACCCTGGGCTTCTCCAAGTTTTTCTATCATTAAATCAAGTATATGAAGCCCCTGAAGCACGTATCCGTGGACCGGTCCATTGATGCAAAATGAAATGACAATAAAAAGGCAAATTGTCAGCAATTTTTTTCTAAGAATAACCATAAGCCTTTGATTTCGAATATGGGAGTTAAGATTTAATGGCATAGCGCATGGCGCAGAGGGCATAGCGTTTGAAGTCTCAGAATTACCGGGGTGCATGCTATGCGCCATGCGCCTTTATCGAGTATCCAGCTGCCAGCAGCCAGGATTAGTTAAATGGTTGATTGGCTAAATAGTTGATTGGGTTAGAGGATATCAATCTATTTGAATAACCGACGGCTTTGCAATCAACTCATTCAACTATTTATACCCACAACCCGCAACCCGCAGCCCGTAACCCGCAACCCGATCAGAATATTTCCTGCGCAAACAGGGCTGCTTCACCCAACTCTTCTTCGATCCGGATGAGCTGGTTGTATTTGGCCAATCGATCACTGCGGGACAAAGAGCCGGTCTTTATCTGGCCACCGTTTACACCGACGACAAGATCCGCGATAAAGGTGTCTTCGGTTTCACCGGACCGATGAGAGATTACCGTGGTGTATCCCACCTGATTGGCCAATTCAATGGCATCGAGCGTCTCAGTCAAGGTACCAATCTGATTCAGCTTTATTAAAATGGAATTAGCAATGCCCTGCTCGATTCCCTTATTGAATATCTTGGGGTTGGTTACAAAGATATCATCTCCCACAATCTGGATATCGCCTTCAAGCTGGTCTGTCATTAATTTCCAGCCTTTCCAGTCCTGTTCGGCAAGACCGTCTTCAATGGAAACAATCGGATAACGGCTGATGAGTTCACCATAGTAGTCGACCATTTTAGCGGCTGTTAATTTTTTCTTTTCTGATTTCAAGACGTATTTCCCCTTCTGATAAAACTCGCTGGCAGCAGCATCCAACCCGATCCCGATGTCTTTGCCCGGCTTGTAACCGGCCTCCTTAATGGCAGTTATAATAAGCTTGATGGCGGCTTCATTGGATTCAAGATCAGGGGCAAATCCCCCTTCATCGCCGACGGATGTAACAAGATTGTTAGTCTTGAGGATTGATTTCAGACTGTGAAATGTCTCCGCCCCCATTTGTACGGCCTGAGCGATGGATTTAGCCCCAAATGGAATGATCATAAATTCCTGAATATCCAGATTGTTGGCAGCATGGGCACCGCCGTTAATAATATTCATCATCGGAACCGGCAGATATCGGGCATTTATTCCTCCAATATACCTGTAAAGGGGCATGTCATAGGCCATGGCAGCTGCTCTGGCTGCCGCCATAGAAACCCCGAGTATCGCATTGGCACCTAGTTTGCCTTTGTTGGCGGTGCCGTCCAGTTTGATCATTTGATTGTCCAGAGCGATCTGATCGGCGGCATCCATACCCATAATGGCAGGCGCAATAGCAGTAAGTACATTCTTCACGGCCCGGGTAACCCCCATGCCGCCGTAAGCCTTGGAGCGTTTGTCTCTGATTTCGAGAGCTTCGCGTTTCCCGGTGGATGCACCGGAAGGCACCGCCGCCCGGCCGACAGCACCGCAGGCAACATAAACATCAACCTCAACGGTGGGATTCCCTCTGGAATCAAGAATTTGCCTGGCTTTTACATCAACTATCTCAGTCATTTCATCCTCCTCTGCTTTGAGACCTCTGCAATCCGAAGGTCTCGCTTCATAGCATCTAGTTGGAAATTGCAACAAGCATCATGAATCTTGACAAATTAGTAAGAAATGTTACTCTGCTTCTACCCGTATGTCAAGTAAGGACAGGTAAAGTTCATGACCGTATTACTTCTTAATTAAGCAGGTTTATATAGGCGCCATATTTTGTTTAGAAAATTTTGTTTAAATTCGAAACTCAAAACCCGAAATTCGAATCAATACCGAATACCCAAAATTCAAATGACCAAAACGAATGGGGCCGCGAGCAGTAAATTGGGTCAAAACCGTTTTGAACCTTAAGTCATTCGAATTTTTAATTTGTTTCGGATTTCGTAATTCGGATTTCGAATTTTTGGATATTCCGGATCAGGGTAATTATGCAGGACAAACAAAAAGACTTCTATTCCCAGGCCCATTTAATGGTTGCGGCTATCCGCGTTTTTGAACATATAAACGCCCGGCCACCGACCATAGAAAATCTGTGTCAGACGATCAATTTCTCCATTGAAAAGGGAAACTTCATCTGTCGCAAGCTTGAAGAGTTGGATATCATCGAGGCGGTGGAAGGATCCTATGGCACCCGGTTGTTCGTGCGTGATCATCAAAAGATAGAAGATATCCCCCGGGATGAGCCGGATAGTAACTTTGAAGACGAACTTAAGAAATTTCAAGACAGCCGCAAAGCCTTTTCCCAGAAGATAGAAACCATTCAATCCCAGCAAAAGCAAAAGAAAAAAGAACTTTTTGCTGAAATGGAAAAAAAACTCAAAGAAGAACTTGATAAAAAGTAACAATGGTTCTGGGTTCAGCGTTCACCGTTATGATACCTATTAACTACACCCTTACCCCAATTGAGTGTTCGTTCAATAAGACGCTATACCTACCCAAGTATTAAATATTATAATGAATTTTTTCCTTGACATCAAACCCTCTTTGTCATTTACTTATGTATATATAGCTTTAATTTCTGATGGTTTGAAGTCATAAAAAAGGACTTCTTCCAGTTATTATTTTTGGTAAATTCATTGAAACTGAAATTTTGCTGCGAGTCAATTACCGATCGCAAGGCGGATATCTTGAACCTGATACCGAATGCCTCGCACTCTGTAAGCATTGATAGAATTAAAGGATAAGTGATGGGCAATGATTGGACAGGCCGATCGGATGCTTACTATCGAAAGGTAATCCTCAAAGATAATGATGCGGTTTCATTGGATGCGGACATGATCCGCCTGCTGATTGCCATCGATGAGAACAAAAACCTGTATCAGATCGCTGAAGAGGTTGATATGGGAACAGCCACATTTAAAAAGGCCCTTTCCAAACTTCTTGATCAAGGTCTCATCGAGCCGGTGCAAAAAGACATCCCGGTCCTGGACCAATCTTTCATCCAAACCCTCCGAATCAATTTATCCCGGGCCATCGGACCCATGGCCGAAATCCTGATTGAAGATATGGCGGCAGAAATGGAGATTGATCCAGCGGCTATTCCGGTCAATCAAGCCGCTGAATTGATCGCCCATCTTTCACTGGAAGTCCCTGATGAAGAAAATCAAATGCAATTTAAAAAATCAATGCTTGCTATCCTGAATAAATTTAAAGGCTAAGGAACAAAAATATGATGGAAATATCCTGTGACGCATGCGGAAAAAAATATCGGGTTGATGAAACCAAAATGAAGGGCGAGATGGCCAGAGTCAAATGTAAAGCCTGTAGCAGCCTCATGGTGGTAACCAAACCCCGTCCGGAGATAATTGCGGAACCACCGCTGGATCCTGAAACGATTGAACCATCGATTCCGGCCGACTTGCCCGAACCGCCCATTACGCCACCGCAACCGGTGCCGCGAAGCGTCGTTGAACGGGCCGCCCCTTCTGTCATGGAGAAACCGGCCGCCGCTGAAGAAGATTCGTCTGCTTTTTTAAGCGGAGAGAAAATTCGCTTTGGTTTGTTTGGGAAAATCATCATTGTTATGCTGATTGTCAGCCTTCTTCCGTTTGCCATATTCTGGGGCATCACCCTCAGGGAAACCAACCAGCGCGTTCGCACGGAAACGGAGAAATTAATGGCGCAAACTGCCATTGGTTTAGGTGAGCAGGTAGACGGCTGGATAGACAACAATGTTTCGATATTGCGCACAGCCGCCAATCTAAACGAAATTCAATCCATGGATCGCACAAAGCAAGAACCGATTTTAAAAGCCATACAAAAAGAACATCCCTGGATGTATCTGGTTTTCACCGTGGATTACGACGGTATGAATATCGCCCGCAACGATAATAAATCGTTACGGGACTACTCGGATCGCCAGTATTACAAGGATGTTATAGGGGGAAAGAAGCTCAGCTGGCAAACACTTATTGGCAAAACCTCTAAAAAGCCGGCATTGGTGCTGGCGGTTCCGATCAAATCCGGGGAACGCCTTGTTGGCGTCATTGCTGCAGCCATGACCGTTGATGTGATCTCCAACAATATTGCTAACTGGCGCCAGGGTGATACCGGTTATGCCTTTCTGGTAGACGAAAAAGGGTTTGTCGTCTCGCATCCCAATAAACAATATGTAGTTAAACGCAAAAACCTCAACAGTCATCCGCTCATTGCCGGCTTTCGCAAAAAAG
Source organism: Desulfobacterales bacterium (assembly GCA_049669725.1). GTDB lineage: Bacteria > Desulfobacterota > Desulfobacteria > Desulfobacterales > JAFDCJ01 > JAFDCJ01. Next base: position 612 of record JBATKU010000088.1, on the reverse strand, counting down.
GCTGGCGGACAATTACCAGCAACTTCAATGAGACCGACAGTAAAACTGCCTTTGGTCATGTGCGCAGTAACAATTATGGCTGGGCCCTTGTTCTGCAGCAGCAGGAAGGTGAGGTTTTTGCTGATTATAATCGCACCCAGGAATTTGCATTGATTCTGCTTGCGAGTACGGTGGTCCTGGTCTTGATTATTGCCTGGTTCGCCGCCCGGGCCATTGTTACCCCGATAATGAAGCTGACCGATGCGGCCGAGCGTATGAGCCTCGGAGAATTGAATGTCAAAATTGATATAAAGTCGAAGGATGAAATAGGGCTGCTGGCCCAGGCCATCGGCCGCATGCAGACCAGCCTGCGATTGGCGATGAACCGCCTTCGTCGCAAACGCTAAAACCGAGCTTAAAACATTCATCTCTTGCCCATTGACGGCGTTATACTTCGCTTCAGAATGCTCACGTACTAACGTGTACGCTCCGCTTTTGAAGCCAAGCATGCCTTGTCACTGAACAAGATCTAAACGTTTTAAGCTCGGTTTGCTTTTTGTATTGCTAATATGGACAAGGTGCGTCACTTGTGTTACACATTGGACGAATAGATAAGAAAAAGGACCATTGAAG
>JBATKU010000087.1:0-1678 GCA_049669725.1 Desulfobacterales bacterium | reverse complement strand
CTCAATAGCCGCGTCATCACCGCTTACGAGAAGACCGGGGAATCCTATCGCTGGCTCGGACGGCGCTTGTTTGCCGTGGATGGAATGAAAATCAACCTGCCACGGCCATTGCGCCACGCGGACTATGCCTTGCCATCCGATAATGCCCACTATCCGCAGGGTCTGGTCAGCTGCCTCTATCAGCTGAAGTCGCAAATCCCCGCTGATTTCGATCTGGCATCACACGGCAATGAGCGCCGCATGGCACAGGCGCACCTGAAGACCTTGAGCACCGGGGATGTGGTGGTCTACGACCGGGGATATTTCTCCTATGCCATGCTCTATGCCCACAAAAAAAGGGGCGTAGATGTCGTCTTCCGCTTGGCGCGGTGTGCCGGCAAAGTCATCGATGCCTTCATGGACAGCAGCGAGATCGACGCCATCGTCACCCTTGAAGTGGCACGGGATCGCCAAAAGACAGTTCGAGCAGAACACCCGGATATCGAGTTCATCCCCCTGTCCCTTCGCTTGATAAAATACGTTATCGACGAGAAGACCTATACCCTCGGCACGACATTGCTGGATCGCGATGCGTATCAGAAATCCGCATTTCCAGACCTATACCATTCACGTTGGGGTATTGAGGAATTGTATAAGACCTCCAAACACCTGATCGCCGTCGACGAATTTCATGCCCACACGGAACGTGGCGTAAAGCAAGAACTGTTCGCTCATTTTGTTCTGTTGACGCTCAATCGAATCCTCGCCAATCATACCGAGGCGGGATTAAACAACGATAGGGCACAGCAAGCCGATGCGCCCTATGTTCAAGTGAATATCAAGAATGCTTTGGTGACGATGGCGCGCCATCTCGAAGAACTATTTCTCCGCCAAGCCCAGTTCACCTGCAGTATGCTGAACACCCTGATCGAGTCCATCGGTTTCTGCCGGCAGAAGACCCGGCCCGGTAGATCATACCCAAGGATTTCGATGAAACCCATCGGCAAATGGCGTGCTTCCAAAGCGTAGTCAATAACCCGAAACGCACGAAGAACACATCTGGGGTTACTAAGCCGTTTTTTGCTAAATCAGATCCGTTTCACTAAGTGAATGGGGATATTTCTAAAGTGAATGCCATTGGCCTGGGGGCCCGGGGTCAGGGGGCCCGGGGTCAGGTCTTCCCTTTTGACTTTCTTGGTTGTCAGCAGGGAAGCGCGTAGGCTGGGATGAGGAACGCAACCCAGAGAAACCTGTGCCGAATTGCTCACTTCTCGCCGACGCTTCGGTCTAACCAAACAACCGTCCGCCATTGCCGAGCGACGACAGGGGGACGGCCTCGACTCCGGTCGCGACGGGGAAACGTTTCCTGCCGGGATAGATGATCGCGACCTGTTCGAGACCCAGGTCATCGAGCGCAATACGAATCGACGGTGTGATACGCGGTCTGTCCGTGCGTTTGCATTCGACGCCGAATAATCGCCCCTCGCTGCGTAACACCAGGTCGATCTCCGCCCCCTGGTGTGTGGCCCAAAAATACGCCTCATCCGGCTGCGAAAGCGCGAGTATCTGTTCGATGACCAGCCCCTCCCATGACGCCCCGACCTTTGGATGACTGAGGAGCTCTTTTTCGCTGCCGATGCCGAGCAGCTGGTGCAGCAGACCAGTGTCGCGTACATACACCTTCGGTGACTTCACCTGA
>JBATKU010000086.1:0-25365 GCA_049669725.1 Desulfobacterales bacterium | reverse complement strand
TCGAAAACCTTCCTGTCAACGGGTATGCCGAGATAGATAGGGTTATCGCCGGCCCCCTTCACCTTGCGGCCAAACACATCCGGATGGGCGAAAAGCGTAAAATTATTGTTGCAGTCCAGTAGACTTTGGAGGCCGCCGCTGTGGTCATAATGCCCGTGGCTCAAAACCACCGTGTCTATACGGCTGAGATCAATACCCAAAACCTCGGCGTTATTGGCTAGTGCCAGATTTTGACCGGTATCAAACAAAATGCGGCGATTTTCGGCTTCAATGTAAAACGAAAGGCCGTGTTCTCCTATTAAATTTTTACTGCTAGGGCCAATATGGTTCTCGCAAAGCGTCGTAATTTTGAAATTCATATTGAAACCTTATCCAGTGCTCAATCGCAACGATCGCAGCAAGTCAACCCACTAAAAACCAATTAACAATTATCCATTAACCATCGCTACGCCAGTTTGGCCATCAAATCAGCAACGACAGCATAGGCCTTGGTGACCTCCGAATCGGCGTGGACCTCCTGATAGCATGCGCCCGTATCGCCGCAGGTTACCATCTGGGGATCAAAGGGAATTTTTCCCAGAAAGGGAATACCCATTTGAAGGGCAGTTTTTTCTCCTCCGCCGGACCCGAAAAGGTTTATCGTCTCGCTGCAATGGGGACAGGAAAAACCGCTCATGTTTTCCAGCAATCCGAAAATCTCCATCTTGACGGTTTTGCAAAAATTAATCGATTTGCGCACATCCGCCAGCGCCACCTCCTGGGGAGTGGTCACGATGACAGCTTTGGCATCGGAGATGGTCTGGGCCACCGTTAACGGTTCATCACCGGTGCCTGGAGGTGAATCAATGATGAGAAAATCGAGATCTTTCCAATCAACCTCTCCGATAAATTGCTTGATGGCTGAGAATTTTAACGGCCCCCGCCAGATGATAGCGTCATCCTTGTTGGGCGTGAAACATTCGATAGAAATGGCTTTCAGATTATCGGAGTAACTCAATGGGTTGAGTTTTTTATTTTGATTGACCTCCGGCGCACCTTCCAATCCCAGCATCCGGGGCACATCCGGACCGTGGAGATCAACATCCATTATCCCCACCTTATAGCCCTTGTTTGCCAGGGCAATGGATAAATTGACCGAGGTGCTGGTTTTGCCCACCCCGCCTTTGCCGCTCATCACGAGGATCTTGTTTTTAATAATTCCTAATGATTCTGTTACCGCTGCATCCTGTTCGGCCTGCATTTGTTGTTGATTCTTCGGCATACTGTTTTGAATATCAGCCATTCGAGCTACTCCTTTTCGTCGTTATATATTGAATTTATTATTATAATGATGACGATCCCTTTGGTTTTCAAGGGACGCTGGGCTTGTTACAATGTTTTTTTCCTCTTGGGGCTTCATTTTTCCCGATTCGATGGAAATCATCTCCATTGCAGGCAGGACAGCACTCCGGCCTGCCTGTACCCATAGGTTCCTTCCACTCCTGGCTGCAGTTACCGCAGTAAAATATTCGGGTTGTACTGACTATTTTGAAACTGCCGCCCTCAACATTGATGGCTTTGCCGTTAATCAATGCATCTGCAACCGCTTTTCGAGCCTGCTGAATTATCCGACCGAATGTTGCGCGGGAAACACCCATGTGATGACCGGCCTCCTCGTGGGACAGTCCGAGCCAATCAGACAGTCGAATGGCTTCGCGTTGATCAACAGTGAGACGAACCTCCTCCAGATCAAACATGGGGATGCCCCGGGGCTTGAAGTAACTGATCTCAGGATTAAAAGCTACCCTGCGACGCTTTTGGGGTCTGACCATAACAACTCCTTTATGAGAATATTCTCAAAACCTAAATACTGCTCATCCGATTGTCAAGCAATTTCCCGGTATGAGTTCGAAATATTATGCATGATAGATTTTTTTCAGCCACAGACCGTCCGCTGGACCTGAATATCTTTAATCCTACTGAATTACTAAGGAGGCCATAAGTGTTTAGACGTCTACAGCCTTTAAAGTGTTCATTTTGGTGGATACAAATTAAGTCATGTCTAAATAATAACGCTCGCCTTAGTAAGATCTAAAGTTTTTCCAAAAAATTCCGATAATTTAAACAGTAACTGGTTTAAAAATCCTAACCTGAACGGCTATCTGCTATGGACGCTGAAGAAAAAGCTACAAAAAAGTATAATGTTGTTATTTCACAGTTATTTCAAATTATTATAAATTTGGGCGAAGAACAGCAAGAAGCGCTTCTACGCCATGCAGAAGAGCTGCTAGTAAAAGAAAAGCGTTCCGGTATCCGCAAAGCGTGCAGCATCCCGATCAATTTTGCAGCCTATGATCGGGTCTACTCCAATCATATAAAAAATATCAGCCTCCATGGACTGTTTATCGAAACCCAGCGGCCTTTGTTGGTGGGCGACGAAATTATAATGACCTTTCGACTGGAAGGCTTTGACAGATGGCTAAAAGTCAGGGGGGAAGTTGCCCACGCAACGCGGTTAGGGGTTGGGGTGGAATTCAAAAACATCAGCCCGTACACAGAAAAAATGCTTAGAACCGTTATAAAGCGGATGAAATAAAGCGATTTCCAGCCTGCCGGTGAGTGTCCCCTTCTATAGCGTCAATTCTACTAACCGCATCCATCTTTTATTCCGGAGACAGCATTTCCCATAAAAGTAATTTATCTATTTTGCCCGCACAAATATCACTTCAAATGATTGACCCATGGTGGCCTGAAAATAGATACCGGTCAGCATATCCTGCTCAGGATTGTAGCTAAGCGTGTAGGTTGATCCGGGATAACCCGTGTCACGCAATTCAACAAAAATCTCAAGTCCTCCCTTTTTCCGGAAAACTTCAGCCCGCGAAACATTTATGAGACGCGGATTGAAATAAGACGCCTCCATCCTTCCTCCGGAACTGATATTTCTGATTTCAATGACATAGCCGCCGTCCGGCCTCAACCAGCGGCCGATAAGTTTGTCAAATTCAACCGTTGGGCCAGATTTGGATTGACCTGCTGCCGCTAAAGGCATTTGATCCGATTCTGTCGGCCGTAAATTATATCCGATCAGGCCGGCCGCTCCGGCTATGACGGCAACGATAAGGACGACCCACTTAATGGAAAACCGCTGTTTTGGAGGTCCTGCAGTCGATCTTCGGCCGGTTTTGTTTTTCTTCTTTTTTTTGTGAGATCCCATTTATAACTCCATATTCGGAAAAGATTTATTTCGCTGTTTTCAAATCGCGGACTTATTTTTTTCGATTCCTTTATTGCAGATCATTCAAAAGGGATTGAAAGGCTTTCGATTCCTTTAGGACTGTCCGGGCGGCCGTTATCAGCCGATCCACATCTTCCGGGTCAAGATGAAATGAGGTCGGCAAATTTAGCAAGTGTTCGCGTTCGGTCTCATCCTGTAACATATTGAAGCTTACTTCGATGAGATATACTTGCGCAGCACAGGCTGATCGTTGGACAGACTCGCCGTTTTTAGCCGGATCTTTAGTATCTGAATCTTTCTGACAGCGGCCGGCGGTAATAGATCTTTGCCAGTCTGCTATATTGCTTCTGAGAACCTCCATGGATTCAAAAGAATACTCATCGAGAGGTATTGCGGAAGCGGCCCCTATAGTGTCAATGATGGGTACAGAATAATTTCTCCGGGTGAAGTCCGTATTCATCTCATTTCTAGCATTAACGACGATAACAGCCAGCTTCTGTGTCTCTTCCAGGTTTATTTCTTTAAGCTTCGTCCATATATTGCCCTCGCTGCGGGTAATATTTATCAACAGTCGGATACCGAGGTTGTCTGAAAGGCCGCCATCGAGAAGATGGATGTATGGAAACTTCCGGGCATTCATATAGGTTTCAAGATTTTTGGCATGTCGATACCGGTGTGTAGTAGCATAGGGTTCATGAAGGGCCCGCGCTGCCCATTCCGGCATTTCGTAATCACAGGATCCGGCATAATTTTCAATAATAACGCTGGTAAACGCGCCCGGCACTGCCGAAGACGCAGTCACAGCTCGTGATACAGGAAATGAGAACAGGTCCGAACAAATGGGAGCGAATTGGTATCCATGGAAAGTAAACTGAGCGCCTAAAGCAATATCGGTGGCGTTGATAGCAATGAGGGGCGAGTTTGAGCTTAGAATGTCCCCGAATGTTTTTTTCTCGAACAGCAGCTCATCGTAATAGTCAGCAGCCAGTTCACTGCGCTCATAAAAAAGCGAGGCCAGCTTCGGCCAGTTTAAAGGGGAAAGTATGCGTCCAAGCAGCTCACCCTGCACGTTATTTTTTAGAAATTTAATCTCGAAATCTTCGAAAATTCGATCACCAAAAAGACCATAATACGCGGCGGTAAAGCTGCCGCCGGAAACGGAACTGATGGCGTCAATTTCGTCAATCAGGCGACGCTTTTGTCCGCCAATCATAATTTCAGTATCGGCAAGTGTCTCCAGTATGCCATAAGAAAAGCCGGCTGCCCGGGTACCGCCGCCGGAGAAGGTTAAAATCAATAAGAGCTCATCAGAGCGCTCCGATACGGACTCATTATTAAGCGAGTAGCTTTCGACGGCGTCGACTGAGGTGATCGATTTATTGATGGGATAATGCGCGGTACAGGCAACCAACTGAATGATACATAAAAAGCTAAAAATGGTTTTGAAAAACGTTGTTGCCGAGTACATATACAGATCCTCTATGGATAAACCTTAGGACACTTATTTAAATATATAGATCAAAGTTCTACGATTTTCCTGATATCAGTCGCATTGTCTGCCGTTAGCCATCTGTCTTCTGCCTCTGTCATCCGTCTTCTGTCATCTTGAACCTGATGCATTGATTAGAGTGACCTGATCATTCAACGTCCAGAAGTCGTAAATGATCCCTATCCCGAGCAATCCGCCGGTTAGGAGATACAGGATGCCGGTCAGCCATTTGCCCATATACATCCGGTGAATGCCGAAAATACCCAGAAACGTCAGCAGGATCCAGCTTAGATTATAGTCAATCCTTCCCGTCTTGAATCGAATATCGGCCTGGCGATCCATGGAAGGGATCAAGAAAAGATCCACAATCCAGCCGATAAAAAACAGTCCCAGGGTAAACAGATAGATGGTGCCGGATACGGGCTTGCCGTAATAAAATCGGTGGGAACCGGTAAACCCGAAAATCCACAGGATATATCCGATAGTTTTGCGATGGGTATCCTCATTGCCGTTACTCATTTTCGTCTCCTTTTTCAGCCAGTTTCAGTTTTACAAACAACCATGGCGCCCCCAGGCCGCCCCATAATCCGACCAGAGCATAGCGGATAGCCCTGTAAAAGTCAGCAGGTTCGAGCTGGTGAAAAGCAATTCGCAACCCGAGCCACACCCCGACAAGGACAACTATCCCCACAAAATAGCGTATCACACGCTTCCACCAGCGCCCGTCCGAACAGAATCGTACCCAGCGTCGTTCAAGGACAAGGCCTGTGGCTACACCCATTAAGGCCCCAACCGCTGTCAACATGTCGTCATTGCCGGATGGAATAAATAACATCAGCAATACCGGCAGCCCAATTGACGATCCGAGCTGATATAACGTCCCCTTTTTGCTAAACCAGGATTCAATGGGAGAATCCAGCAGGAAAAAAATGCAGAGCACCAGAGCGCCAATTGCATATCCGCCAAAAAGATCGGTTGGGAAATGGGCGCCCAGATAAATTCGAGAAAGCGGAATTGCCAGAATGAGAAATCCGGCAAGCAACCACAACGCCTTCTTGTTAAACCGGCAGGCCAGATACCCCCAGACCACAACCGCACTCTGGGTATGACCGCTGGGAAATCCGCCGCTGTCTTCATGCACCATTTTTATGACCCGGGGATCATAGTCAAATGGTCGCGGTTGATCCGCCAGCAACTTTGTAGCTTCGTTCAAGCAGGCCGAAACCAACAGCAGTATAAACAGTCTGGCCCCTGCCCGGCGATTGATACACCAGTATACCAGCGGCATTAAAAGTAAAAAAAATTCTTTGTCTCCCAGGGAAGTCAGGATCTTGAAAGGTAAATCCAGAGTGGGACTGAACTGTTGAAACCACAGGACAACTTCAATTCCCCAATTTAAAAGACTTTCCATGACACCTTAATTGCTCGGGGCATCTGCGCCCTGCGGTAGTCTCCAACGAATAACCTGGTTTTTATAATCAATTGAGTACGCCACATTTTTCAAAAAATTCATGCCCAGAAGCCCGCTGTAATTAACCGGGGCACCTTCATGGGCGATGATGAGCACACCGGCATCTTCCATTCTAAAAGGTCCCACCTTTACGGAGCTGACTTTACCCAACTCCGTATAGATATTGGAGCCGCCGGCGACCTGGGCCAGTCCCTTTTTTAAAGCAACGATATCGAGCTGGTCGGCCACGCTTCGATTCAAAACAATTTGCGATGCCCCGGTATCCAGCAAGAGATTCACTTCGAGTTCAACGCCGTTGTTATTAAACGTGACCGGAATCAGTATCCGATTTCCTTCCAGGATCACCTTGGTTTCAGTCTTTTGCAGCAATTTCTGCCGATCGGCTTCGGCTTTTTTTCGCCTTTCCTCTTCCTCGGTCTCCTGGGTTTGGAGCAGGCTCTCCTCTATCTGACGTTGATGCTCCTGCTCCTTCTCCTGTATTTGTTCGTTTTCCCTCTGCAGGGCCCGGGATCTTTCTTCACCTGCGAGATCATCATATCTTTCCCGATATACTTTTATTTGATTGCGGTATTTTTCCGGAATCCTGGAAATATCGTCAACGTAAAAAATTCTGCCTTCATCATCAACATATTTATAAAACTCGGCCCGCAAATCCGCTAACCAGAATATCAATAGACACAGAGGGGCGATAAGGAGCAAACCGTATTTATTAAATTTATTCATATTTCGAGAAATCCAAACTTGCTTTGACCGTTAATAGCTGCTGAGATTTATTGGCACCCTCGCATGCCAGCCCGCTAATTAGTTTCCATCCGGAAACTAATTCGTGCCCGTCTTAATTTTCGGATGGGCACGAATTAACGAATAACCAATCCGCCTGCGGCGGATTAACTGTCATTAATCCAGTGCACGATTGAGTTCGCATAATAGGATAACACATCATACTCCTCCGGCGCCACCTTGTATAGCCCGTCGGATTCAACAACTAAATGTCTCAATTTTAGCATATTTAATGCGTCCAGAATGGTTTGAACCCGGCTTCTGGTGGTAACATACACCGGCACCCTGTGGTCCTGAAGTTTTTCGATTAACTGGTTGACTTGGGCCTCAACTTCAAAAGCGGTCAAACCCTGATCGCCGGTTTCCCTCATAACCGTTGCCACCAGAGAGACCGGCAAAACCGGAACAACCTGTTTAATGTCGGACATCAGCCGCCCGGCAAGCTTTTCGATTTCCGAAAAACGCGCCTCCCGTTCCATCCGGCTGAAATCGATATCGTTCTCCTGACAGTATTTCCGCATGGAGATCTGGGTCCCAAAATTGACACAGGCATATCCGAAGCGCTGCCAGCGACTGAGGATCATCAAAATCACGCCGCGCCGGATAAAACGCAAGGTGGTCCTGATCGCAAACCACAGGCTTCTTTGGGGGGCTTCCGGATCCAACACCCGCAGCAGGCTTCGGTCTTCCAGTGTTCGATCATAGTTAATTCCCACCGGAATAAAAACAATATCGCGATCCCGCAGGGGTTCAAAATTACGCAGCATATAGTCAAAAATTCCCAACTTCGGAGGTCGCAAGCGACCATCGCGGCTGAGTCCGCCCTCAGGAAAAACAGCCTGACAAACACCTTCTTTGGTCGCCATGTTAATATAGCGCTCAAGCACCCGCCGATATAACGGGTTGCCTGATCTGCGGCGCACAAAATAAGCTCCCATGGCCCGGATCAGGGTTTGCAGCGGCCAGATTTTAGCCCATTCGCCGACCGCATAGGATAGGGCTGCTTTTTCCGCTGCCAGAAAGGCCACCAGGACATAGTCCATGTTACTGCGATGATTCATGACAAATACGACCGTAGAATCAGGGGAGATACTTGCAAACTCCTGATTATCAGCAAGCCCGATTCGTACCCGGTATAAAAGGCGGGCGATTTTTTTTGCCAGCCAGTAGCCCAGTCGGAAATAAAGATAGGCGTTGAAGGAAGGAACGATTTCTTTGGCATATGACACAACTTCGGCCTGGACGACTTCGCGCGGGCATTGGCGTTCGATCGTTTGATGCTGAATGGCTTCGATAACCTGGGGGTCATACACCAGGCGATCGATCAGCACGTTGCGTTTGGTAATCTGAAAGGGCTTGATCTTGACATCGAGCCGGATGCTGATCTCATCGATCACCCGGTTTATCCGCCGCCGTAAAAACCAGCGGGTGCTGGGGATCAGCACGCGATCCAGAACCGCCCAGATCGCCACGGCCAGGAGTATTAGAAATAACCAGATCGAAATGGTTATTTGATCGGTCATGATTGCAACCTCCAAACATCACGTATCAATCAAATATTATCTCTCCGGCCCTCAAACAGGCCTGAAGATGGTTTTCCCCGCTGGTTCCCGGCGCCGGCTTGAGTTTCGGAACTATATTCATACAGTCGCCCTCAGCATAGTGACAACGGGTATGAAATACACAGCCGGTAGGGGGATTTACGGGAGACGGCACATCCCCGAAAATAATTTGTTTTTTCTTTTTGACTTCAGGGTTCGGAACCGGAATGGCGGACAATAGCGCATGGGTATAAGGGTGCACAGGCTGATGATACAGCGTATCGGCATCGGCCCACTCGACAATTTTACCCAGATACATCACCGCTATAAAATCGGAAATATGTTTGACCACGGCCAGATCATGGGCAATGAAAAGATAGGTCAGGTTCATTTCCACCTGCAGCTCGAGTAACAGATTTAAAATCTGGGACTGAATGGAAACATCCAGCGCTGATACGGGTTCATCGCAAATCACCAGCTTGGGATTCAAAGCGATGGCTCTGGCAATTCCGATCCGCTGCCGCTGGCCGCCGCTGAACTCATGGGGAAAACGGGTTAAAACATCTTGATCCAATCCAACCCGGTTCAGCAATTGCAATATGTCGTCATTCCTTTCTCCGGGGGTGCCGATCTTATGGATCTCAAAAGGCTCCAGCAAAATATCGCCGATGGTGTGTCGGGAATTTAGTGATTCAAAAGGGTCCTGAAATATCATTTGTAAATCGCGGCGCACCTCGCGAATATTCCGTTGATTGAGCTGCGATAAATCCTTGCCCTCGAAAATTACATTCCCACCGGTCGGTTTATACAGCCTGGCAATCGTTCGTCCCGCAGTGGTTTTGCCGCAGCCTGATTCACCAACCAAACCGAGTGTTTCACCTTCCCGAACCATCAAGGTGACCCCATCCACTGCATACACCCAGCCGACTCTACGCCGGAAGATACCGCCGTAAATGGGAAAGTACATTTTAAGGTTGTTGACTTCTAATATATAGTCACTCATTTAAAAATACTGGTACCTTTTTTATTCACATGCCACCGGACATATTTTCACACCTATCGATACTCGATAAACAGATCCCTGTCGCCACTTTCTGATTATCCAACATCGAGGATCGAGTATCGAATATCGAGGATCATATAGCGATCATTCTGACCCTATAATTAGCACCAACCAAATTATGTTTAAAAGCTTGCAATACCTGCCTAATACAAATAGCACGCTGCCAGATGATCTGCTCCCACTGAAATCATGGGCGGTGGATCGCCGGTACAGACATCCATCGCATGGGGGCAACGGTTGCGAAAGCGGCAACCGCTGGGCAGTTCATATAGACTGGGGACGATTCCTTCTATGATGTTGAGTTTGGTTTTGCGCGGTGTTTCAAGGCGCGGAATTGAATCGAGCAGCCCCTGTGTATAAGGATGTTTAGGATGTTTAAACAGTTCGACAGCGCAGGCGGTTTCGGCAACTTTGCCGGCGTACATGACCACCACATCTTCACAGGTTTCGGCAATCACGCCCAGATCGTGGGTAATCACCATGACAGCCATGCCGGTTTCACTTTGCAGGCTCTGCATTAAATCCAGAATTTGGGCTTGAATGGTTACATCCAGGGCAGTGGTCGGTTCGTCGGCAATCAATATGTCCGGTTTACACGCCAGGGCCAGGGCAATCATCACCCGCTGCCGCATACCGCCGGATATCTGATGCGGATATTCTTCCAATCGTTGTTCGGGTTCGGGAATACCTACTTTATTAAGAAGTTCCAGCGATTGCTGCCGGATTTCATTTTCGCTCATCTCAGAAAAATGCAATCGATACACCTCTCCCAGTTGCTTGCCGATCCTGTGAACCGGATTGAGCGATGTCATCGGCTCCTGAAATACCATGGAAATTCGTTTCCCGCGGATTTCATGCATTTTATCGGCCGGAACCTGGACGAGGTCGCACCCATTGAACAAGATTTGGCCGCTCTCAATGATACCGGTAGGTTTCGGCAACAGTCGCATGATGGAAAGAGCCGTGACACTCTTGCCGCAGCCTGACTCGCCGACAATTCCCAATGTCTGCTGCTTTTTAATCTCAAAGCTGACATCATCCACAGCCCGGATGCGACCGCCTTCAGTGTCAAACGCCGTAACAAGATTTTTTACCTGTAAAATGATTTCGTCACCATCCATAACTGCTATCACATATAGTAAAAGTCTGAACAGCTATCCTATGCCAAATCGCAAATACCGCATCCCGCAACCGGATTAGTTAATTAGTTGATTGGTTAAATAGCTGATTAGGTTAGAGGATTTCAATCTATTTGACTAACCGACGCCCCTGCAATCAACTCAATCAACTCATTCAACCATATATATTATCCGCACCTCGCAACCCGCAACACGTAACCCGATCAAGGCTTCATCTTGTATGTTTCATCGATAATGGTCACCGGCGGAAGCTTTTCCTTTTTTTTCATCATCTTTTTGGTGTCCTCGTGAACTTGCTTATCATACCAAAAAAGTCCGCCCGTCCCAGTGCTGAAAGGGCTGAACAGACCTGTCGATTCTTTGGTTCCGGGAATTTCAGGCAAGCGCCACCAGCGCCAGTAAGCCTGACGGACATAGGGCGCCGTGGAAGTGGGAACATAGGCACCGAGGTCATGGATTATTTTTTGAATCTTCTGGGAAAGCTCAATCCGCTCCTGCGCTTCCAGGGAGTTGCGATAAGCTTCGATCAGCCTGTCCAACTCGGGATCATCGGTATTGGTTACATTGTTGGTCCGTGGTTTGTGGGCGTTGTCAGAATGCCAGCTTTGCCAGTAGGACGGTCTTAAACCGGTCCCGAAACCCATCCAGACGGCCTCCTGGTTACTTTCGCTGATTTTCTTATACCAGGTGCTGGGATCCAGCTTTTGAAGTCTCAATTCAACGCCTGCCTTTTTGGCCTCCTCTTTCAGGACCACCAGCTTGGGCGTGTGATGATCGGACCCGTAAAGAACCTCCACCGAAAAGCGCCGTCCGTTTTTCACCCAGGTGCCATCTTCACCTCTTTGCCAGCCGGCTTTTTTCATGTAATGATCGACCTTGGCCAGATCAAATCGGCGGGCCTTGATCGTGTTGTTGGAATAAGGACCATAACCGACAAATCCATGCTCGAGTCTGAAAAAGTCGTTACGCAATACCTTTTCAATCACCCTTTGGATGTTCATGGCGTGAGCAAAGGCATAGCGCACATTTATGTCTTTAAAAATTTCTTTGTCCTGATTGAGCCACAGCCCGAAAGGAGAACGCCGGGTATCGTTATAGAACCATATCCGGTTCACATAGCCATTCTCGATAACCGGGGTATTGCTTTTAACATGCCAGTATTTGGGCAGGGTCATACCAAAGACATCGACCCGGTTTTTTTTGAAATACTCCCATTCGAGATTATCATCCCGAACCACCGTATAAATGACATTGTTTACATTAAATCGATTTTGGAAATAATGCAGGTCCCGGGCCCACCATTCCCTTTTGCGTTTAAACTTGATGTACTTGCCCTTCTTGAAATCGGAAATTTGATAGGGCCCCGTATTGGGCACTATTTTCCAGTTATATTTCCTGACAAAATCATCGCCCAGTTGACCGAAAAAATGACGGGGGATTGGGCCGATGCCTAAAATCAAGTGCAAATCCGGTTGCGCTTTGGTGCTGGCTACCGCCAGGGTATGATCGTCATAAACGGTAACCTTATCGATTTCTTTGGCGTAGTAGTCGTTATACCACGGGGCAATGATTTTTTTTGATCGCATGAACTCCAGGGTATAGGCAAAGTCATGGGCCGTCACCGGCTTGCCGTCGGACCAGCGCGCCAGAGGATTCAGCTTAAAATACATGGTCTTTTTGTCTTTACCGTAGGCCCAGTGCGTCGCCAACTCGGGCAAGATGTTCATCGTGTTGGGATGCAAACCGATCAATGAGAGCTGGTTTCCGAGAATAGCACTTCTGAAAGTTGTGTTTGAATCCGGACCCACCGTACGAAAGGTTAGCGGAAAACTCTTAATGGCAATTCTGAATGTGCCGCCTTTTTGGGCTTCCGGGGAAGCGTAGAGCGGATCAGAATCATTGGTCAGCCACTTGAGGTCGCCGGGAGGACCCTCTGTAGAAATCTCCGCTTTGAATATTTGACTCTCTAATGCAGCGTCGTCTTCGGCAGTGCGACTGGATTCTTTATCGCTATCTGGGCATGAAATTATAAATACTGGTAACAGCAGTATCATCAGCCCAATCAAGAACCTCCTGAAATACCGCTTATGCTTTTGCCCTTCAGCCATAGATATTTTCCTAATCGGGATAATCCGGAGATTGTCTAAAATCTCCTTCTTCCTTTATTCAATTTTTAAACCGCAGAATATTGAATACCGAATGTCGAAGGATCACTTCGACATTTTGCGGTTCCTTGTCCGATATTCGATATTCAATGTTTTTATTCATTTCTTGGGTAATTTGATCATTACCCAAAAGTTGTCACTCATAAGTCGTATGCATTTTGGGGTCGAAGGCTTCTCGGATCGCTTCTCCGACAAAAGTCACAGCCATCAACGTAATAATCATCGCCAAAACGACAGAACCGCCAATCCACCAGGCATCCAGGTTGGCCCATCCCTGCTGAAGCAACTCACCCCAGCTGGGCGTTGGCGGCGGAAGACCGAATCCCAGATAATCAAGAGAGGTAAGGGCCACAATTCCACCGGAAACTGCAAAGGGTGCAAAAGTGACGATGATGGAAATGGTGTTGGGTATAATATGCTTGAAGATAATTCGAAAATCAGTAGCGCCTAAAGCCTTGGCGGCAAGGGCATACTCCCTTGCCTTTTCCTTGTAAGTGATCGTTCGCATGGTCCAGGTTATGCCGATCCACCCGAAAAAGGCCATTATCACGATCAACATAAAAAAATTGGGGACCACGATCGAAGAGATAATGATGATGATATAAAGAAAGGGGATGTTGGACCAGATTTCAATAATGCGTTGAAAAATCAGATCGAATTTCCCACCCCAATACCCCATGGCACAGCCGATGCTGACCCCCACCGCGTAATTGAATGCCAGCAGCAGCAGCGAGAAGAATATAGCAATCCTGAATCCATAGACCAGTCGTGCCGCAATGTCTCTTCCGATGGTATCGGTTCCGAAATAATGCTTATCCTCAAAGGATGGTGGGAACGGCGGAAAGTGCTCCTCTTTGAGGTCATTTTCATAGGCATCATAGGGTATGGGCGGCATCACAACCCAGTTGCCCTTGCCCTCGGTTTCAAACCGTCTGGCCAGTTGACGGTAATTAGTCTCGTACTTGTAATCCAGGCCGAACGTCGTCCCGGGGATCATATCGCCATAGGTCGGGAAATAGTATTTCCCGTTAGAATGCACCATGATGGCCCGTTTATTCACCAGGATCTCGGCAAAAAAAGAAGCCAGAATCAATACCAGAATCAGGATAAAAGAATAGAATCCTCGCTTAATCGATTTAAAGCGCCTGAGTTTTTTTATGGTTAATGGATTTAGTTTCATTATCCGAACTTGACCCTGGGATCCACCAGGGCCACACAAATGTCAGAGAGAATATTTCCGATCATAAACAGCAGCGAAGAGATCACCAGGATCCCCATAACCACCGGGTAATCGCGATCAACAACCGATTCGTACCCCAGCAGCCCCATTCCGTTGATATTGAATACCGTTTCGATTAGAAAAGACCCCGATAATATGATCGAAATGTTGTTGCCAAAACTGGTCGCAATCGGAATCAGGCTGTTTCTGAACGCATGCCTGAATACGGCTTTTTTAAACGGCAGCCCCTTGGCTATAGCGGTGCGCACATAGTCTGCGGACAAATTGTCCATCAGGGTGTTTTTCATAAGAAACGTCATTACGGTGAAGGATCCAATCACGTAGGCCATCAATGGCAAGGCGGTGTGCCGGGCAATATCGAGTGTTTGGCCGATCAGCGTAAAATCCTCAAAATCATCACTGACAAGACCGCCCAGGGGGAAAATCTCCCAGTGGGATGCAAACAATACCAGCATCAATACACCGACAACCCAGCCGGGAACAGCATACCCGGTAAAGACGACCACGGAGGAAAGGTTGTCAAAAACACCTTTGTGTTTGATGGCTTTGATAATCCCCAAGGGAATGCATATACTGTAAACCAGAATCAGGGATAGTATTCCGAAATACAGTGATATCGGTATTCGCTCTCTGATCATATCCCAGACCGGATCGTAATAGCGGGTCGAAGTGCCCAGATCGCCTTTTAAAACCTTGCCCAGCCACAAAAAATAGCTGGTGAGCACCGGTTTGTCGAAACCATAATATTTTTTTAACTCCTCGATTTGCTCGGCCGTCAAGGGCTGGCTTTGCTCATTGGCTTTACCTGAAGCGCCGCCTTCGATACTCGGCATCTGCTGGATTTGGGCGATAATACGCTCAATGGGACCGCCCGGAACAAATCGGGTAATCGTGAAGACCAGGATGGTAATCCCAAGGAAGGTTGGAATGATCAAAAGAATACGCCGGATAAAATATGCGGTCATTCTTTTTATATAGCTCATAATTGCTATTTATTCAAGAAATTGAAAGGACTTATAACTTCCTTTGAATAGCGCATAACTAATGACAAATCTGATAGATTAAGGCTAAACACTTGACACCCAAGCAAGAGTTTCTTTATGGTGAGCATGGTTTTGCCTGTCCCCCGATTAGAACGCACCTGAAAGGAATCAAAAAGAGTGTACGACAAACAAGCCAACACGCCGAAAACAGAGCTGGAAGGGCGTATCGAACAACTAAAAAGCACCCTCAGTAAACATGACATCGACGCAGCTCTGATTCTTCAGCCCATCGATTTGTTTTATTTTGCGGGATCCATTCAAAAAGCGAACCTTTACATCCCGG
The DNA here is from genome assembly GCA_049669725.1 of Desulfobacterales bacterium. Taxonomy (GTDB): domain Bacteria; phylum Desulfobacterota; class Desulfobacteria; order Desulfobacterales; family JAFDCJ01; genus JAFDCJ01. The sequence continues at coordinate 9,934 of JBATKU010000086.1, read as the reverse complement.
CCGATGGCGATCCGATCCTGATGGTGCACAAAAGCACCGAGCGCGCCCGGATAGAATCGGCCATTGAACAAATCCTGCACCTGGACAGCCCCAAAAAAATTCCCGGTATACTGAAGGCAAACGGGTATCCCCTGCCCCGCAGATTAGGTTTGGAATTAGACGTACTGCCGACCAATATGTACTTCAACTACCGGCGTCTTTTCCAGGATGCAGATATAGTAGACATATCCCAGCCCATCCGGATGATTCGTGCTGTGAAATCCGCTTATGAAATCAACATCATGCGTCGAGCCGCCGAATTGTCCGACCAGGTCGCTGAACATGTGCCGAGCATCCTGCATGAAGGCATGACCGAACTTGAACTGGCCGGCAAAGTCGAGGCTGAGGCCCGAAGGCTTGGACATCAAGGGGTTGTCCGGATGCGACTATGGGGCGGTGAAATGTTTTACGGGCATCTGATGTCGGGGCCGACCGGCGCCGTGCCAAGCTACCTGGCATCGCCCACCGGAGGGGTGGGTGCCAATCCGGCCATGGCCCAGGGCCCTGGTTTTAAAACCATTCAAGGTCATGAACCGGTGCTGGTAGACTATGTCTTTGCCTACAACGGCTATCTGTCTGATCATACCCGCATTTTTTCACTTGGGTCGCTGCCGGAAGATCTTGTTGAAGCCCATGCTGCCATGCTGGAAGTGCAAGCTATGGTAAAAAAAATGGCCACACCGGGAACCCCATCGGGAGCAATCTACGAGCAGGCGCTTGCAAAAGCAACGGAACTCGGTTATGCAGACAATTTTATGGGTGCTGCCGGCAAGGAACGCATCCGGTTTGTCGGCCACGGTATCGGGCTGGAGGTAGACGAATATCCATTTCTGGCGAGCGGACAGGATCTGCAGCTACGGGAGGGGATGACAATCGCCCTGGAGCCCAAGCTGATATTTCCCGGCAAAGGGGTGGTCGGGATCGAAAATACCCACGTCGTCACCCAGAATGGTTTGGAGCAGTTTGGTAAGTATCCTGAGAACATAATTATAATTTAGTTTAGAACATTGAAAAATTCGGATTTCGAATTTGTTTCGGATTTCGAATTTCGTGCTTCGAATTTCCGGGACATTAAAATCAGGAGGTCAACATAAAATGAAACCCGATATCTCTCCACAGGAATTACGCCAACTCATTCGGTCCCGGCGATGGACCACACCGACCTCCGGGTCTGCTTCGGGCTATCTGCAGGCCAATCTGGTGATGCTGCCGGCGGAGGAAGCCTTCAGCTTTTTGCTCTTTTGCGTGCGTAATCCCAAGCCCTGCCCGATTTTAGACGTTCTGGAACCCGGCCAAACCGAGCCCATCATTGCACCCGGTGCCGATTTGCGCACCGACCTGCCCCGGTATAAAATTTTTGAAAACGGTGAGTTTAAAACCGACGTGGAAGATGTCAGCGACTATTTTGATACCAATATGGTCAGCTTTTTGCTGGGCTGCAGCTTTTCATTTGAAAACGCCATGGTGGCCGCTGGCCTTCCGATCCGCAACATGGAAGAAGACAAAAATGTCTCCATGTATATTACGAATCAGCCCTGCCTCGCGGCCGGTCCCTTTTCGGCCCCGCTGGTGGTCACCATGCGGCCGATGACCCCGCAGCAGGCGATCCGAGCGGTGCAGGTCACCACCCGCTTTCACCTGACCCACGGGGCGCCGATTCATCTGGGCGATCCGCAAAAAATCGGCATCAGCAATCTGGGCCGGACGGATTTCGGCGATCCGGTGACGATCAAACCCGGTGAAATTCCCGTGTTCTGGGCTTGCGGGGTAACCTCGCAACTGGCGGCAACTTCCGCTCCCCTGGCCCGGGTGATTACCCATGCACCGGGCCATATGTTCGTGTCTGATCTAAGAGATGAAGATCTAACCATCCTTTAGAAGCGGTTTATCAACCCATCTAATGCCCGATAGCTGCGTTGCATGCCGATTCAAAATGCTCACATACTAACGTGTATGCTGCACTTCTGAATTGACCCGCTCCTTGCTCTCGAACATGATCTGGGGTGCTAAACCGCTTCTATTGGTTTTTAGAAATTTTTCCTATTTAAATCATTTAAAACTTGCCGTTCGTCTTGACAGGTAGGATAGGCTTATATATAGTTTCTGAACCCTCGTCAGAAATTATTGACCGCATATCTTCTGCCCTGCAACTCGCAGGCTGTTTATCGTGATGGTATCTTTTTAAACCGCCTACAAAAAAGGAGACAATATCATGAAATCAGTATTTAAAGTCGGAATGCTTGTGCTTGTTTTAACCTTGACTATCGGACTGATTATCCCGGCCGGTGCGTCGGCTGCCAAAGTTATTAAAATCGGCGCCATCTATCCTCTGACCGGCGGGGCGGCCGCTGCCGGTCGCGAGTTGCGCGCCGGTGTCGAGTTGGCCGTTGAACTTGCCAACAGCAACATGCCGAATGTCAACATGAGCATGGCCAAAAATGCCGGCATTACCAGCCTGGGGGGAGCTAAAATTGAAATCATCTTCAAAGATCATGAAGGCAATCCCACCCTGGGGGCCGATCTGGCCAAAAAATTGATTTTGGATGACAAGGTTGACGGTCTTCTGGGCTGTTATCACAGCTCGGTCACCAAAACCGTCAGCGCAGTGGCTGAACAATACGGGGTTCCCATGATCAACGGCTCATCCACTTCCCCGGCCCTCACCACCCGTGGGTTTAAATGGTTTTGGCGGACAACCCCGCATGATGTCTGGTTTACCAAGGACCTTTTTGATTTCCTGAACGGTCTGACCGAGGGCAAAGCCAAGGGTGTTGCGGCGGTTGCCAAAAAAGACATCATGAACGTATCCTCGGCCTGTGAAAAAACCGAGTGGGGATCGTTCGTGTCCGAACTGATTCAACAGTTTTCCAAGGAGTATGGCTATAATTTGAGAAAATCCATGCTGTATGCCAAGGAGTCACCGGATCTTTCCAGCGAAGTCAGATCAATGAAAGCGTCGCGCGCGGATGTCATGCTGTTTGCTTCCTATACCTCCGATGCCATTCTGATGATCAAGACGATGAAAGCCCAGAAAGCGCAACCGAAAATCATCTGGGGCCAGGACGCCGGTTTCGAGGTACCGGAATTCCGGGCCACCCTGGGGGACAGTGTTGTCGGAATCCTGACCCGCACCGTATTTCTGCCCCAGGTGGTGCAGGTTAAAGAAGTTGCCGGACAGGTCAATACGCTTTACAAGGCGAAAACCGGCAATGATCTCACCGGCGCTTCCGCCCGCTCCTTCACCGGTCTGCAAGCCTGGGTGCACGTTCTTGAAAAAGCCGGTTCCACCGACCCGGCCGCTATTCAAAAAGCCGCCAACGATTTGAACATCCCGGGTGCCGAACTCGTGGTGCCGTGGGCCGGGATCAAGTTTTCCACCGCGGGCAATGAAATCGGCCAGAACACACTGGGTTCCGGGCTGATCGGCCAGTATCAGAAAAACGCAAACGGGGAAATCGTGCTGGAAATCGTCTATCCCTTTGACGTCGCCTCAGCCGACATGGTCTATCCCTTCCCGAAATTTTAAAACCCTGATTGATCTAAATTCTGTCCCGCCCCCTGAAAAAATTTCAGGGGGCGGGAACGGGAAGGGTTTCAGGTTTAAACGTTATTAAATTTAAGAGTTAACTCATTTCTATGGACATCCTTCTGAGCTCAATCGTTGCCGGTCTCCTGCTGGGAATGGTTCTGGCGATTGTGGCCCTGGGCCTTACGATCATTTTCGGCGTCATGGATATCATCAATTTTGCCCATGGCGAATTTTTAATGATCGGCATGTATACCGGTCTGTTAACCGCCCAGGCCACCGGCATCGATCCGCTGTTCACCCTGCCGGTGGCAGCGGCTGTGGGATTCGTGCTCGGGATCATTTGCTATACCGGCTTTATCAGATACCTGCTCCGAGGCCCCATGATCGCTCAGTTGCTGGGAACCTTTGGTTTGATGCTGCTGTTGCGCAACCTGGCCCTGCTGATCTTCGGGTCCGAAGACAGAGCGCTTCACCATGGGATCCTGGTGGGCAAAAGTTTCGATATCGGGATGGGTATCATCATTCCGGCCACCAAGCTGGCAGCCGCCGGGCTGTCCATTGCAGCCTTTGGGGGTGTCTGGCTACTCATGAACCGCACCAGGGTTGGCAAGGCCCTGACCGCCACCTCCCTCAATGCTCAGGGGGCACGTTATATGGGAATCCCCACCCAGAAAATGAATGCCCTGGCCTGGGGCATCGGCGGGGGCACGGTTACCGTCGCCGGCGCCTTGATTGTTAATTTCTGGTCGGTAAACCCCTTCATCGGATTGCTGTTTACGATGATCGCCTTTGCCATCGTGGCCCTGGGAGGATTCGGCAGTGTGCCGGGAGCATTTTTCGCCGGCCTCGTTGTGGGCATGATCACCGAGTTTCCCGGATTCTGGGACTTTTTTACCTATACCTTCAACTGGGATTGGATGGCGGATGTCCCCATGACATCCTTAAAATACATGTGGGTCTACCTGGCCTATTTCCTGATTATGGTGCTGCGGCCGCGGGGGTTATTCGGATGGAAGCAATAAAAAACGCCCTCGATTTTTCGGACTTTCCGCGCATCGATCTGATTGTTGCCGCCCTCGTGTTGCTCTTCCTGCTGACCTTTCCGGTATTGCCCCTGTCCTCCTTTGCCATGGCCACCATGATTCAGTTTATGATCTTTTCAATTTACGGCATGGGCTGGAACACCATTGGCGGCTATGGCGGTCAGGTGGACCTGGGCAAGGCACAATATGTCGGCATCGGGGCTTACACCACCGCGGTAATGCTGATTCGGTGGGATATCCCCTTCTGGGTATCCATGCCCGTCGGGGTTTTGTTTGCGGTTACCTGGTCTTTTATCATCGGCTATCCCCTGTTCCGGCTCAAAGGGCACTATTTCGCCATTGCCACCATTGCCACGTCCCTGGTGCTCAAAGATCTTTTTGAGGTCTGGGACTTTGTCGGGGCCGCCCGGGGACTGGAGATATCTCCCATAATATATCAGCCCCCTGATTTTTTAAGACTGATATTTAAAGAAGACGTATATTACTATTATGTGCTGCTGGGGTTTTTTCTACTCGGCATTCTTTATATCAACTGGTTTCGCAAATCCCGGCTGGGGTTTCAGCTCAGGTGCATCAAGGACAATGAAGATGTGGCCCGCTCGCTGGGTATCAATGTCCATCTGGCCAAAGTCAAAACCTACGCCATCGCCACGGCTTTTGTCAGTGTGATGGGATCCTTTCACGCCTGTTACATTAAAGCCATCGAGCCCGAAGACACCATGAGCCTCAGCATTTCGATTCTGATTGCCTTGATGGCCATGCTGGGGGGTGCCGGGTCTTTGTGGGGACCGATTATCGGTGCCGGTATATTGATTCCCCTCAAAAGTTACCTCAAAGAGTGGCTGGGAGCCTCGGCCGGTCTGGTGGGCATCGATACGATAATTTACGCGATTATCATCATGCTCGTTTCGGCCTTCGAGCCTAAGGGTATTTGGGGCATTGTCGAAAAGATTCGACGCAGGAAGCGCAAATAATGGCATTGCTTGAAGTTCATAACGTCACCAAAGCTTTCGGCGGATTAAGAGCCAACAGTGATATCTCCTTCAAGATGGAAAAAGGTGAACTGATGGGTTTGATCGGTCCCAATGGGGCCGGGAAGACAACGCTCTTCAACTGCATCTCAGGGCTGCATTCACTGACCTCGGGTCGCATTGTTTTGGATGGTGAAGACATCAGTGACCTAAAAGCACATGAGGTCGCCAGACGGGGCTTGGCGCGGACGTTTCAGGTTTATACCGCCTCCGGCGACCTCAGCGTAGAAGAAAATGTGATGGTCGGCTGCTTTATGCACAACCGGAACCGGGCCCGGGCCAAAGCCAAAGCAGATGAAATCTTATCATATTTGAAACTCAAAGATCTATCCGATTATCTGGTGGGCGAATTACCGGTGGCAGCGCAAAAGCGTGTAACCATGGCCACCGCCCTGGGTACCGATCCCAAGCTGCTGCTGCTCGATGAGGTTGCGGCAGGCTTAAACCCCAGTGAGATTGAAGAAATTCTAGCCAGTATTAAGCACATCCATTACGAACTGGGTGTGACCGTCATGCTGATTGAACATGTCATGGAACTGGTGATGAAAATCAGCGACCGGATCATTGTGTTGGATTCCGGTCAGAAAATTGCCGATGGTAATCCCGAAGAAATCGCCAGGGATCCGGCCGTGATTAAGGCCTATCTCGGTGAACGCTATGTTAAGGAACATGGGGGCGACCTTACATAACCCTTTTAAGCCTTGGCCGGTTTAGTAATTACTATCACGACTGACATGCTGGAGCAGCGTAAATTACAAATCACAAATATCAAATAACAAACAAATAATCCGCCGCAGGCCGAACCAAAATTCCAAATACGACTCGGCAGAACTCATTGCAGGACCAACTTGTGGTTTCGGTCATTGATTATTGGAATTTGTGATTTATTTGAAATTTGGTACTTGTAATTTGTGATTTTATTAGATCCTGTGGGGCGGAATTCACCCCCATTCCTAACCCGGAGGCAACAGAGATAAAAAACCGATATGCATTAAAATGATTGAACCCATTCTTGAAATAGACAACATCAAAGTCCGCTATTCCGGCCTGCCGGTCCTGCATGGCGTGTCCTTAAATGTAAATTCCGGAGAGACCGCCTGTGTTGTGGGGTCTAACGGTGCCGGAAAATCAACCCTGCTGCGGGCCGTGATGGGAACCCAACCGGCCTTTGAAGGGCGCATCCTGTATAAGGGCCGGGAAATCCAGAAGCTGCGCACAGAAGATATCGTTCGCCTGGGAATCGTTTACGTTCCGGAAGAAAAGATGCTCTTCGGTCCCCTGACAGTGGAAAACAATCTCATGCTGGGCGCCTACATTCTAAACGACGCTCAACAGATACAAAAAAACCTCGAATTTGTTTATAGCCTGTTCCCGAAGTTAAAAGAGCGGCAGACCCAACCGGCCTCCACCCTGTCGGGTGGCGAACAGCAAATGGTGGCCATCGGCCGCGGGTTAATGTCCGGGCCGCAACTGTTGATGCTGGATGAACCTTCACTGGGGCTGGCACCCCTTCTGGTGGACGAAGTCCTCGATACGGTCCGCAAACTCCAGGCCGAAGGCATCACCATCCTGCTGGTGGAGCAGAACGTCCGCGAGGCCCTGGATCTGGCCGACCGGGGATATGTGCTGCAAACCGGACGGATTGTCGGTCAAGGCTCCGGCCAGGAACTGCTTGAAAGCGATATCTTCAGAGAAGCTTTTCTGGGGATTTAACTGCTGAACGCTTGCAATACCGGCGGTTTTTAAATGTGGGAGCGGCTTTCCAGCCGCGAACAGTGGTTCTGCCATGTCAGTAATCACGGCTGAAAAGCCGCTCCCACAATCTATAGACAAAAATTGGAACAGATATCCATCCTTTTAATCCAATAACCATTAACAGACCACATGCTTTAATTCATATAACGCGGTAAAGCCTATCATAGTTCACCCCTTTAGCTGGTCTTTTCTTTAGCCACTTTTTTCAGTTTTTCGTTGGCCCAGATGGCGACCTCCACCCGGCGGTTCTGGGCTCGCCCCTCGGCGGTTTCATTGCTGGCGACGGGATCGGTCTTGCCGTAGCCATCGGTGCTGAAACGGGCACGGTTGACATTCTGGGAGGCCAGATAATTGGCCACCGATCCGGCGCGCCGGCGGGAAAGCTCAAGATTGTATTCATCCGAGCCCGTCGAGTCCGTATGTCCCGCCAAAAGAATATTGGTATCCTCATACTTGTTGAGGATGGCGGCCAATTGTGACAATTCACCCTTGTAAGGGTCCTTTAAATTGGATTTATCGACGTCAAACAGGATACCGGAGCTGAAGGTAATTTTAATGCCTTCGCCGACCCGCTCAACCTTGGCCCCTTCGATGTCCCGTTCGATCTCAGCGGCCTGTTTGTCCATGTAATTTCCGATAAATCCCCCGGCCACACCGCCGACTGCGGCACCAATCAAAATCCCGGCCACGGTACTGCCGGTAGCGTACCCGATGAGACCTCCGGCCGCGGCTCCAGCACCGGCACCGATGGCCGCTCCTTTTTGAGTTCGGTTCCATTCAGCGCATCCCATTGTTACTGCCAAAAAAGACAAGACTAAAAATAAAACAAATATTCTTTTGATCATGGTTTTATCCCCCGCTATTATCTGGATTGCAAAAAAACAATTGTCCTAATTTGAGTCTAACTGATTCAAATGTCAACAATACTTTTTAAACTGGCTTGCTTAGAATAAAGAAGTGCTGAATTTGGCAATCTGAAGCTTCGCCAGCAGCAACGGCGGATCAATCCGGCTCGTCAGCACAAGGTGCATCGCCCGGGGTGGATGCTTCAAGATTTCTATGAGAAAATCATGGATGTCCTGATTCTTGATGACATGATAATTGTCAAGGGTGAGAATAAATGGCTGCTTGGTCTAATCCAGTTCATTGCTCAGGATGCCGGCCAGAATCGGGAAAGGCGGGAATGGCGGCGTGTTCAAAATGATCTGGATTTCTTTGCCGGCGGATGGGGAAACGGTTTGAACAACAGCCATTAAGTAGGAAAGGAAAATGTGACTTGCCGGATAAGCGCTTCTAATATTTCATATTTTTCTATTATGATAAAGCCAGACTCAATTTAATGGCCACATCAACCTCATCCATACTGTCCTCGCTGCTAAATTTTGCACGCAAATCGAACCGTTGGCGGCTCTTTCAGTTTTTTAGAGACTATTCGGGTTTTAAGCTGTTACTTACACCCGGCTGGAGCCTTGACCGATCGGTTCTCAGGACCGATGGCCATACCGCAGACATCACCGCCGTCACCCGGCAGGTTTTTGCTGAACAACCGGCGCAGGGGCACGGTCACCGGGCTGGCGATGAATCTGATGGTGGTGCCGAACAATCCGCCGGTCTGGATGCCCACACCGAAATCGGCAAAATGGCCCCGAACTTCAACCGGGGTGGCCAGGCTGAAAAATTCCGGTTTTTTGGGTGTTGGGGCCATCTTCAAATCGATGGTCTCTTTTTTGAAGTCGACCTGCCCTTTGCCGCAAATTCTGATTTTGGTCGTATCGATCATAAAAATGTTGGGGGTCAGCAAGCCATCCTTCATGGTCCAGCGACCAATCACACAGTTGATTTCGGAAGGTTTGTTATCTTTACCGCTAGCGACAGCAGCGATAATGTTGACCGCCCACAGGTCGATAATGCCGGCCTTGAGGTTCTCCAGGCGGCCGGAAAAGTCAAAATAGCCGTTGCTGTTGGCCATCAGCTTTTCAAAGCTGTTGGCCGACGATTTGAGATCCACATCGAGGTTGACGGTGCCGCCCATGTCGGCCTTCGGGCTTGCCCGTCTCACAAGAACACCGAAATCAAAATTTTTCATCAACATCCGCAGGGACGCTTCCGGAGCCTTTGGATCGGGTTTGAGGGTGGCCGCCATGGCAAATGAGCCTCCCGGAATGTTGAGATTAACCGGATCCAGAGCGAACTGTCCGTCCTTCAGTGTGGCCGTCAAATCACCGCTGCCCAGGGCATCGGCACCGGACATTACCTTTTCAGCTTTGACATTCATTCGAACATTGAACTTCGCAAGCACTTCCGGGCTTAAAAGCTCTTTAGCCGCTTGATTCGCTGATGATTTTTCGGTTGCGGATTTTGCTTTTTCGGCTTTCTTATCCGGTTGTTCACCACCAGCCGGTTGACCGACATCGCCTTTTTCAAAGCCTTTGGGATTTGATATTCGCAAGCCTTCCAGCGAAAAAATTGGCCGCACTGATGTGGTAATGAGGATTCTATCATCAATTTTGACCGTACGGCCCAGAGCCAGGGATGCG
>JBATKU010000085.1:0-18567 GCA_049669725.1 Desulfobacterales bacterium | reverse complement strand
GGGTATTGAAGAACGCCGGGTAATTTTAAGTTTTAACGATGTTTCCCTGATGACCGACCCTGCCGGCCGCAGCGAAAGCGTTAATCTGAGTTTGAACCTCCTTGGAGGAGAGCTTTTATTGATCCGGATCGAAAGGCAGCGACAGGGAACCGCCGTTGGCGATGCCTGTGCAGGCCTGGCATTGCCCCGGAAGGGGGCGGTGTATTTTCTGGGAAAAGAATGGTCGCAGTTGCCGCCGGATACCGCCAACGCCCTGCGCGGGCGCATCGGACGGATATTTGCCCGGGGAAATTGGTTGGGTCACCTGTCCCTGTTTGAGAACGTATTGCTCCCCCAATTTCACCATACCCGCCGTCCGGTTACCGAGCTTCGTGACGAAGCGGTGATGCTGGCCGAAAAGTTCGGTTTGCCGGGTGTGCCGCTGGGACATTCAAATGACAGTTTGATGGTAGATCTTCAGCGGGCGGCCTGTGTGAGGGCATTTCTGGGGCAGCCGGTGCTTATATTGCTTGAAGAACAGACCCCGGGGTGTTTTAAAGAGATGATGCCCAATCTAATCAATGCCATTCGGGAGGCGCGCAACCGGGGAGCAGCCGTCATGTGGCTGACTTCTGATAAATTCATCTGGCGCGATCAATCCATTCCGGCAACCCGTCGCTTCCGTCTGGCAGGCCGCAAACTGATGGAGGTGAGCCGGTGACGGTAACATCAGGACAGACTACCTTTCGCTATGCCAATCAGCTCGTCGGCGTTATGGTGCTGCTGACCGTGCTGATATTTGCGGTGGCCTTTTTGTTTTCCGGGCGTGTCCGCCAGTGGATGGACCCGGGGGCCCGCTTGAAGGTGATTCTGCCGTCCGACGGCCTCTTCGGCCTTGCCGAGGGAGCTGTGGTAGAAGTTCTGGGTACAAAAGCCGGACAGGTCCGCCGAATTGTTATCGATCCCCAGCAGCAAATGTATGCCGATGTGCAAATCCAGAGCAATATGAAGGGATTTGTGCGGGCTGATTCATCCGCGGTTATCCGCAAGCGTTACGGTGTGGCCGGGGATTCATTCCTGGATATTTCCCGGGGCTTAAAAGCACCCCTCGACTGGGAATTTGCGGTTATTACGGCGACGGCGGATCGTACTCACATTGAATCCGTTGGTGAGATCCTTTCGGAGGTGCGTTTAAAAATATTTCCCATTATCAAAGACACCCAGTTAGTTATCCACAAACTCCTGGCGGTGGTAACGGATATTCAGGACCCGCAGGGCGACCTGAATCAGCTGCTGGCCAATTTCAATACCATATCCGGTAAAATCAGCCGGGGTGAAGGGCTGGTCGGCCGACTGCTGTTTGAAGAAACGTTGGTGGACGATGTCGAGCAGATAATCGTGCAGCTTAACAAAAGCATGCAGCGGCTTGATCCGCTTTTTGACGACCTGGGGACCACCATCGGGAATATTTCTCAGGTCTCAACCCAGATAATGGAGCAGACCGGGGATCTGCCGGAGATTACCCGGAGTCTGAAAGCGGTCCTGGTTTCCGTGCAGGCGGTGATGAAAGATTTGAGCCGCACCACTCCCCAGCTTCCCCGAATTGCTGAGAACGTGGGGCAGGCCACCGACAGCGTTCCGGTATTACTTCTTCAAACCCAACAGGTGATGGCCGAATTGGAGCTGCTGATAAGGCAGCTTCAGTCTCACTGGCTGCTGGGCGGGGGCGCTGCCGGGACACGGCCGACGCAGTCGCGCATATCACCGGCGGAGGTGAACCCATGACCCTGGATCTCCGATCCAATGTTAAATTTCGGGTTGTCCTTTCGGTACTGGTTTTATTTTTGCTGACTGCGGGGGGCTGCGGCTCTGCCAGGGTCGTGGCGGAAAGTGCCGGTGTCGACGAAAATTTTAATCGCTTAAACCGTTCAGCACGAATTGCTTATGATAACGGCCAACTTGAACAGGCAGCGAATCTATACCGCCAGGCACTGGACCGTGCCTATCTGCGCGATGACCGGCAGGCAGTAGTCGATGCCCAGTATAATCTTGCAGTTTGTCTGCTGGGAATGCGATCTTACGACAAGGCCCTTGAACGGGTGCACCAGGCCCAAAATGAGTTGGCGCGAGGCGATCAGAGCGTAACCCCGGATATCCTCCTTTTGGAAGCCGCTATCCTTTTTCGTACCGGCAAACCGGACAAGGCCTGGCAGATTACCGATCAGATTTTGTCGGTGTCAGAAAGACCTCCTGGGGCTGTAGAAAGCAAAACCCATTTTTTGCGGGGATTAATCGCCGATCAGCGCGGCGACACCGGTCAGCTTGGCAGAGAAATTGATGCGTTGGCAAATTCTGACAAGCCCGGCCGGCAGGCTGATCGTGAGGAATTGACCGGTCGACTGGCAATGGCTGAGGGTAATTGGGAAGCGGCGATTGAAGCCTTTGACCTTACCGTCAAGCTGCGCCGTGAGAATCTCGATTACGGTGAGATGGCACAGTCCCTGACGCTGGCGGCCGATGCATGCCGGCAGGCAGGCAACCCGTCAGAGGCGGCAAAGCGCTATTTTTGGGCGGGTCGCAGTGCGGTCCAGCAGGGCAAAATTCAGGATGCGAAAAAATGGCTTAACAGTGCCGTTCAGCTCGCCGGACAGGCAGGTGATGAACCGCTTAAGCAGGAAGTCCGCTCTTTTATCAAAAGCATGCCAACCCCCTAAGGGTCAAATCTTTGACCAATTCACTCGTTTGTTATTAAAAACCCAACTGTATTCCCATTTTAAAGAAAAGATAACATACTATAATTCTTATGTATTTGTATTTAAAAATAAATATTTCGCCGATAGGTATGATTTTTGCAAAATAGAGATTGTCAGACGTGCCGGTAATCAAACGGCTTTCCGACACCCACTTATACCGTAATTCGGGACATTATTTTGGAAAGCGGCATACATTTAACAGGCGCAGTCTTCGGCTGCTGTGCTGCCACCGGATTAGATTAAGCAAGGCAGGAATCAATATGTTTCAAAAAAGATCCTCGCAAGATCGACTAGAAGAACGAATTAAACAATTCGAAAAAGAAACCTTTGAACGCGGTCTGGTCGAACACTTGCCTCCGGCCGAGGAAAATGTTGAGCCGGCATTAGCTGCCAAGTCCTCCGACAGGTTAAAAATCTTTAAACGGATGCGGCGGACAAACGACCCTGTTCGGGTTCTGATTATAGACGATGAAGATCAATTCCGGACGATGCTGCGTCAATTTTTGGAAAGCTCGGGTTATGAGGTTGTCGAGGCGGCTAACGGCGATGAGGGCGTAAAACTATTCTTTGAAAAGCCTGCTGATATGGTTATTTCGGACATCATCATGCCTGAAAAAGAAGGAATTGAAACGGTCATGGAAATCAAGCGACAGTTTCCGGATGCCAAAGTTATCGTCGTATCGGGCGGGGGATGGTACGGAACGGATCTTGATTTTGACATGGCCGCAAAACTGGGTGCTCTGACGCTTAAAAAACCATTTGAATTGCAGGAACTTTCCGATGCGATTCAAAAACTCCTGAACTAACCCCGAAGGATTCACCCTCCTAGTTCATTCCGCATTCCGCATTCCCATTTCCGGCTTCTAATTATGGCGTCTGTCTTGTGTCCTCAACGATAAACGGGGAGCAACGGATGCCGATGCTCCTTTTTTTAACCCACACCCTGACCATGGTAATGGTTTCTCCCCCCTGGTTTACAAGATTGGGCAGTTCTTCTACATAAGATATATCTTCTTTGGTGAACTCATAAAATAGGTTATTGGTGCTAAACGGATCTGCCACTAATACGACCCGTTCCGGATCATAGGGATGCTTTTTGGGAGAACCGGAAAATGATACGTGGGTTTTCCGCATGAGGCGGATATCTTTGGGTTTCTTATACGCTTGAATCTGAAATTTCGGCGCTTCCTGGGGATAGCTATCAGTTGCCATATTACACATCTCCTCGCGGCAGTCAGCCCTGAAGCTATCTTAAAAATGCATCTTACGCCCAGTGGCTGCGTTGCGATTTGATGCATACCTTAATCTGTTTAGATTAGATATGTAATCCCGCTTTGCGGGGCCCTTGGACGTAAGCTACTATTTTTAAGATAGCTTCAAGATAATAGCGTGAATTTATAAGTATTGATATATACCGAGTCAATAATATTCCCATATTTTATTTTTTCCAAATTATAAAGCAATTTTTTTAGCGTTCAACATTTAATTTGCAATCATTTAAGGTTGTACATGTTCACTTCATTGCATCCGGTGCTTATAAATGATATGGGTTCTCGCAAAGGTTTAGGGGGTCATATGAAAGAATTAACCAGTATCCAGGCGAAATATTTGCGTGGAATTGCTCACGGTCTGAAACCCGTTGTATTTATCGGGCAAAAAGGGCTAACGGATGCAATGGTCAGGTCAACTGAAGAAGCTTTTGGCAGTCATGAGTTAATTAAGATCAAATTTATCGATTATAAGGAAAAAAAGCAGAAAACAGAGATAGCCAGGGCCCTTGAGGGCAGAACGGGAAGCCATCTGGCGGGTATGATCGGTCACATCGCCATACTTTACAGACAGCACCCGGATCTGGAGAAACGGAAGATCGTTCTGCCGGAATGATGAGCTTTTCACCAACCGGCATTACCGGCAATTAGTAACAGACGGCCACTGGTTTGCATGAGCTTTCCTTACTCGGTATTTTCCGGGTATATCACCAGACGGTCTCCGGGATAGATATGGTTATTTTTTTTCAGCCGATTCCAGATAATCAGAGCGGGCAGCGGCACATTAAAGCGTTCTGAGATGGTGGATAAATTGTCGCCTTCTTTGACCACATAGACACGTTCTTTTTTTTCAGCTTCCCATTGATCGACAAGCGATTTAAATCTCTCCTGAAACCCTTCGGCAGCCCCTTTGGGAATCAGTATCCGGTGACTGCCGGCAGTTAAAAAATGTCCTCTGATCTCCGGGTTTAAATCCTTGATCACCTTAAAATCGGTGTTGGCCGTTTGTGCGATAACGGAGATCGGCGTTTCCTGAAAACAGTGCAGTTTGATACGATCAAACTGCAAAGGTGGATACAAGTCTTCCGGGGTATATCGAAAACCATAGGTGTCCGGTTCGGATAAAATCATTTTGGCGGAGATGATGCGAAACACGTATCGCTGCGTTTCGAGCGGAAGATAAAGATGGTAATAATTATCGGTCTTTTGGGCCAGAATTTCCGATTGCAGCCCCTGCTCGCCCATATTGTAGGCTGCAGCTGAAAGGGTCCAGGAACCCAGAAGATCATAAAGCTCCTTGAAATAAGTGATGGCGGCTTGGGTGGAATAGAATATATTGCGCCGCTGATCTTTTTCGGAATTAATTGCCAACTTATATTTAAGGCCGGTGGCTTCCATAAACTGCCAGAACCCGATGGCACCTTTGCGGGAGCCGGCGTGGGGCCGCAAGGCGCTTTCGATTATGGCGACATACTTCAAGTCCTGCGGCATGTCATGCTCTCTTAACATTTCCTCGATAATCGGCAGGTAGCGGCTTGAGCGCTTGATCCACAGGGCAATCTGGGGCCGATCCCACAGGGTGAGAAGAAGTTCTTTTTCGAGTCGCTCGCGCACATCCTGACTTTCCAGTTCGACTGCTTCACCACAAAAATCAAGCGGGCCGCTGATACGCACCTTGGATATCAGATCGGAAAATTGATTGATCGCTGCCGGGTGTTGATCCTCACTGTTAGCTGGAGCGACCGCCAGTATTGAGAATAAAAAAGCCGAAAGTAAATATTTCATTTTAGTTCCTTGCCACTACAAGGCCCTGAGATATTCCGGTTTAAGGGCGATCTTGCCTGCCAGGGCTTGATCGATCAGGTTCAAGGTTGTTTCCTTATCCCTTGGCAGTCTGGCCTTTATGGGCAGGTAATTCGATGCGTGGTTGGCATGGAATAGCCCCCGTGAGAGGTTGGTGGCGGCGAACATCGTTCTTAACTCCGCGAGCATTTCATCGGGTTCAATCAGGCTAAATTTAGCGGACCGGTAATCATCAAAAAGGGGTGTGCCGGGAATGAGCATCAGGCTCAAAGCACCGACATAGTCCGGATCGATGGCCGACAGTACCCGACCGGTCTCTTCAGCGTGTATCTGCGACCTTCGGCGGCCGGCGATTCCCAGCAGCACCGTTATAGATAATTTTAGTCCGGCTGCTTTGGCTTTGCGGCCCATGGCGATCATTTGCACTGCCATGGCCCCTTTATTGATTTTTTTCAGGGTAATGTCGTCACCGGTTTCAAGCCCCATATACACAATCCCCAAGCCGTGTCTTTTCAGCGATTTCAGCTCTTCAGGGGTTTTCAGGTCCAGGCTCTTGGCATTGGCATAGGTGCCCACACGGGTAACCCAGGGCAGCCGTTTCTCGATGGTTTGCAGAATTTTCAACAATCTTTTTTGAGGAATTATCAATGCATCTCCGTCACAAAGAAATAGGCGGCGTTGTCTGCGGCTGTATTGCGCTGCAAATTCGATATCCTCCATAATGATCGAATCCGGCTTTATCTGAAACCGCTCTTCCGTATAGGTACCGCAAAAAGTGCATTTATTGCGGGAACACCCGACGGTTACCTGCAGCAAAATACTGTTTGCTTCACTGGGAGGACGGATGATGTTGCCTTCGTAATGCATGGTCTCACACTCCTAGCTCTGCTTTTCTTTAGATGCTAATATGGCGTCTTATAACGGGTTTGAGATAAACCAGATTCACGGAATAATGGAATACTGGAGAAATGGAATATTGGGTTTCAAAAGGATGTTAGGCATTTAAATTTTATCGTCAAGACGAATTTTACCATTCGCCCATTATATCAATATCCCAAAACCCATCATTCCATCATTCCACTATTCCAACATTCCGTTTTGTACGAAGGCCCCCATCCTTTCCCTTTGAATGACAGGCATTTTTTAAAGTCTCAATGTATATTCAGCTAGTCCGCAAGCATCTTGGCCAGCAGGGCACTCAAATCACCCAGACCTATCGGTTTCGACAGATAATCTATAATGGATTCTTTGGCCTTTTTGCCCAGGCCGTTGATACCGTCCAGTTCATAACCGGAGATAATTGAAATTTTGGCGTTGGAATCATAGTTGAAAATTTCTTCGATACAGGCAGTGCCGTCCATTTCCGGCATGTTAATATCCATTAATACCGCGTCGGGGTTGCATTTTTTATATTTGTCGAGGCCCTCTGTACCGCTTGAAGCAAATTCCGGTTTATATCCCAGATACACGAGCAACTCCTTCATGGCGTTTAGAATCTCAGGCTCATCATCGACCACCAGCACGAGTTGCCCATCTCCGCGGGCAAGCGACGGCTTGTCTTCCGGTTTAACCTCCTCTTCACCCGCGGCCAGAGGGAAATAAATCTTAAAAGTGGTCCCTTTTTTCGATTGCGATTCGACGCTAATCAGACCTTCATGGCTCTTGATAATCCCATAGGTGGTGGATAGCCCGAGGCCGGTTCCCTTGCCGATCGCCTTGGTGGTATAAAACGGGTCAAAGCATTTTTCGATGGTCTCCTTAACCATACCTTCGCCATTATCGGCAAGTGTCAGCAAAATTCGCCGGCCCTCCTGCACGGCCTTTATGACAATCTGTCCGCCGGTCGGCATTGCATCGCGGGCGTTGGTGCAAAGGTTTATCAAGGCCTGGCTGAGACTGGTAGCATCTCCCATAATCGGCAGTTCATCCGGATATTCGGTATGGATTTCAATTTTTTGATCAAAAGATTTTCGAATAATTTGAAAGGTCTGACTGATGATCTCGGCCAGGTTGATTATCTTAAATTCCTCCTTGATCTGTTTGCGTGAAAACTGGAGCAACCCGTCAACCAGGCTCGAGCCCCTTCTGACTGAAGTGTTGATGCGATTGGCTACTTCGTGCAGACCGGACTGGTCTTCATAGTTCATCTGAATCAGTTGGCTGTTTACCAGGATTTCCGTGAGGGTGTTTCTGAAATTGTGAGCCACCCCGGCGGCAATCGTACCGATGGCCTCCATTTTCTGGCCATGCTGCAGCTGCATCTCCAGACGCTTGCGCTCGGTCACATCTGTAATCATGATGATAACTGTTGAAGTTTCCCCTTTGACGGGCAGAATTTTAAGGGTGATCTGCCTGCCGTTTAGCGCCACCGGCGTTTTTTCTCCGATTTCAACCGGCTCCTCTGATTCGGATTTCAGGATATCATTGAGCTGCGAGCCGACGCTCTTGTTAAAAATATCCGGTGGATAGGCTGCCAGAATTTTTTCCAGTGGTAGACCTATCAATGAAACTGCTACACCGTTGGCATAAACGATTTTATTTGAAAAAACTTCCAAGATTCCTTCCGCCATGCTCTCTAATATGGTTTCCAGATGGCGGCTGCGGGAAAGCAGCTCTTTGGTCAGCTGGCGCGCATAGACGTTGTCAAGGCCGCGAATGGCTTTTCCTTCCTGCTTTTCTTTGGGAGCATTTGAGGCCTCGATAACCTCTTTGATGTGCTCGGACATTGAGCTGAACGGGCCTTTGGCTATATAAGAATCAGCGCCTGTCTGCTCAAAATCGAAATCAATTTCAGCCACCGCGGCTGAAATGATGACCAGATAACAATCCCTGAGCTGCGGCATGCTGCGGACAATCTGGATCAATTTACTCCCGTCAATTTTGGGCATGATGAGGTCGAAAAACATAATGTCCGGCGCAAACGAGGATAGCAGGTTCAAAGCGGCAAAGCCGTCCTCAGCCGTGACCACTTCATGTCCCTCGCGCGTCAGTAGTTTGCTGACGAATTTCAACATGACGCGGTCGTCATCCACCACAAGGATGTTCTTTTTCATTGAATAAACTCCCCTTAAATGATTGAATATTTTCGATTGAATATTGAATATTTAAGGAATTTTTTCAACTATAAAAGACCTATCAAAAAATGCAGAGCGAAGCGACTTCTTCTAATATTCAATTTTCAATATTCATTTGTCAATTCCGGCCTGGCCGGATTATTCATCCAAGATAGCTCGCAGTGTTTTGTCTACTTCGGCGGCCAGCCCGGCAAGATTTTCAATTACTTCCGCTACGCCGTCAAAATTATCCGCTTTGCCTTGATTTTCCAGCTCAAAGGCAACCTCCGCTGCCTGTTCTGCCTGAAAATTTCTCAGCATGCCCTTCAGACTGTGGGCCGCTCGCATCAGGGTGTTTGAATCACTTTCCTTATGTGCCCGACGAAGATCATCTATCAGTCTGGGGTAGTCACTGAGGAAAACATCAACTACTTCCTTTAAAAAATTCCAGTCGCCATCAAAGGCTTTCAGCAGTATTGCCTTATTCATTGCTGCGGATACATCTTCTTTTTTGCCCGGGGCTCCGGTCAGGTTCTCGATGGCATCAAACAATTTATCAGAATCAATGGGTTTGGATACATACTCATCCATTCCGGCCTCAAGACAGCGCTCGCGATCGCCTTTGATGGCATGGGCTGTCATGGCTATAATCGGTATATGATTTTTGCTTTGCTGTTCATCCATCCGAATGGTTTTCGTGGCCTCCAGCCCGTTCAATTGCGGCATCTGCACATCCATCAGCACAATATCAAAGGATTCATTTTTCAAGGCATCCAGGGCCTCCCGACCATTTCCGACCAGTTTGACACCGTGATTCCAGCGATCGAGCAGACGTTGGATAAATTTCTGGTTAAAACTAGTGTCTTCGGCCACCAGGATTTTCAGCGAGCGGGACGGTATCCGGATTGCTTTTTTCTGCGCTTTGGCTGATAATTCGGTTTCAGGTTTATCAATTCCCAGGGCTCTAAAAATTATTCCTTCTAACTCCGAAGCCCCAAATGGCTTGACGATACTGGCGGCAATTCCCAGCACCTCGAGTTCCGCTTTGCGCTTGAGGTGCGGAAAGCTCAGCAGCATGATAATGTCGGCATCAGATATTTGGTGGTTAATAATCCACTCTGCCAGGGAGAAGCCATCGGTTTCGGGCATATCCGAGTCGATGAGTATCAGATCGAATGGCGCGTTTTCAGCCTGTGATGTTGAAAGCATCTCTCTGGCTTCCTGCGGGCCGGATGCAGGAAAAACTTTAATTTGTAAGCCTTCCAAAATTTCTGTTGTTATTTTACGACCTGAATCATTGTCGTCTACGACCAATACGTTTAGACCGCTAAGTTCAGGGTGTGCGATTTCCGGTTTATGGCGCTCACCATTTTGCTGTATCATAAAACAGGCCGTGAAACGGAAACTGCTGCCCAGGGATGGCTGGCTTTTTAGCTTGATTTTTCCGCCCATCAAATCCACCAGTTGTGCTGAAACCGCCAGGCCCAGTCCGGTACCCCCATACTGGCGTAACGTAGACGGGTCGCCTTGGTTATAGGCGCCAAAAATGCTGCGCTGCTTGTCTTCCGGAATTCCGATACCGGTGTCTGCCACAGAGATGTAAAGCACAACCTCATAGTCCGTTTGAGATTGAACGGCGGCAGTGACAGTTACCTCTCCCTTTTCGGTAAATTTGATGGCGTTGTCGACCAGATTAAGCAGGACCTGGCGCAGACGCACCGGGTCACCCAGGATGCGGTCCGGTATGCCGGGTGCAATTCGGTAAGCCAGCTCAATGCCTTTTTCATGGGATTTCATACCCATGATTTTCAATGATTCATCCATAAACTTCCGAAAGCTGAAGGGTGTTTTTTCGAATTCCAATCTTCCGGCCTCTATTTTGGAAAAATCGAGAATGTTGTTGATAATAGAAAGCAGGGAATAAGCTGAGGATTTGACCACGTCCAGATCTTCCCGCTGGTCGGGGGGCAAATCAGAAGTCAGCATCAGTTCCACCAGGCCAATGATGGCGTTTAGCGGCGTGCGAATTTCGTGGCTCATGCTGGCAAGAAACTCGCTTTTGGTCCTGCTGGCAGCCTCGGCTGCCAGTTTGGCGCGGTACATTACTTCGGCGCGTTGTCGCTGGGTGACGTCCCTGATAAATCCTCCGAATCCTACGGGGTTGCCTTTGGGATCTTTTATTAATGATACGGAAGACTCGACGAATCGCAAAGAACGGTTTTTATCGGAAAGGGTCCAGGCAAGAGAAGTAACCGGATTGCCGCTATCCAGAACTTTGCTGAAAACATCTTTCAGTTTTTGGGAATTGGCCTCATCCAGCAACTCAAGCTGGTTCAGGGCTGCCATTTCATCTCTGGAATATCCAATAATTTTGCAAATGGAATCATTAAAAAAAGTAAAGTTGCCGTCCGGGTCTACCTCGTAGTACCCGTCAGGGGTGGTTTCAATAATCGTCCGGAACTTCTCCTCACTTTCCCGCAGCGCAGCCTCAGCCGCTGTGCGCTGGTTGATGGTGAACTGGGCATGAGATCCAAAGATGATGAACAGGCATAAAATGGCGATACGGCTCCAGATGGCGCTAATATCAGGACCGAGCAGCCGTTGAAAAAAATCAACATCATAGGATAAAAAGATATACAAAACAGAATCAAAGACGGTGTAAAAGAGGGCCAGACCGAATCCGATTAATACCATTTGGTCCCAAATATGGACCCGGATTTTCTTTTTTTCCTTCATGTTTTCCTCATTTTAGATTTTAATAAGGGATAGGGTTTGTTTACTTGCATGCCAGGCCGGCTGACGTCATGGTTATACCAAAATTCTTAAAAAATAATAATGCCCAAATTAATGTCAGGGCGTCAAGGGCACTGGCGGACAGATCCCATGAACCGCATTATTTTTCAATTGACAATCACTATAAGGCGGATGGTGGTGGTTTATTGATGGCCTTAAAAATTAGGGATACTGGTGATCCACAGGTAAATAGCGTGGGATCTGCAACTGTCGCGTTAAGGCAGGACTATTACTCACGGGCCGGGGGCTTGATTTTGGGTGGTCTCTTTGGCCCGGGGAAATTTTCGACGATCACCACCGCTGCGACGGTCTTTTCCGTTTCTTCTCTCCGGAATATGCAGGGTATAAGAATAATTCCGGCGATCTCCTCCAGAACGTCTTCCACCGTTGTCCAGCATCGTCAGCTGCTCTAAGATATCCTTCTCGATTGTTCCCATAGCCTGAACCAAACTTGAATTTTATTGTTTAGCGGATGGATCTTGGGCTGTTAGCAATGGTTCTGTGCAAAAATATGCAATTTTTATGCCATCAACCGTCCATGCCATCCATGGAAAATATAGAAGCAGTCATAAAAAATTAGACAGTGATATCAGAGGGCTGTGAGATTTTTCGGTAGGTTTGCCAATCTGAATGGGTATTCCTACCTGCTAAAAATTCGGAAAATTATATAACATGTGAAATTAATTACACAAAAATATGAAAAAAAATTCCATTCACCCTTCGGAATCTTGTGGTGGTTCAATTCCCAGATCTTTGATTTTATACAAAAGCGTTTTGTAGCTGATTTTTAAAATTTTGGTGGCCTTACTGCGGTTCCAGCCGGTTTTTTCTAGGACATAGGCGATGACTTCCTTTTCCACGCGATCCATGGCCTTTTTCTTGATTGTTTTCAGGGACAACGAAGAGAGATCCGGTGGTGCACTGCTGTCAAATCCCAGAATATCCATCGGGGTTGCCGGTTGCCTGATGGATCTATGCGAATCGGCTGCGCGAGGTTGATTTAAGTTGCCCATGAGCATGTCGTCAAGATTGTCTTCGCCGTTGCCCAGAATCATGAGGCGTTTTAAAACATTTTGTAATTCGCGAATATTGCCGGGCCAATGGTAGGCAGTCAGTTTCTCAATCGTCTTCGGGCTGGGCGTCAACAGCTGTTTGCCTTCGAATTGGTCGATGTAGGCTTTTACGTAGTGCTCGATGAGATGCGGGATGTCTTCCGGCCGATTGCGAAGCGGCTCGATATGGATTTTTATCGTGCTCAGCCGGTAATATAAGTCTTCCCTGAAATCTCCGTTGGCCATATCTGTTTCAAGTTCGTGGTTGGTTGCGGCAATGACCCAGGCTCCCATTTTGACGTTTTTCTCGGATCCCAGAGGACTGAAATCCCCGCCCTGGAGCACATGCAGGAGCTTGGCCTGCAACGGAAGCGACATATCTCCGATCTCATCCAGAAACAGGAGGCCGCCGTTAGCCTGTTCGAATTTGCCCCGCTTGCGGCGTTCGGCCCCGGTAAAAGCTCCCTGTTCATAGCCGAACATCTCACTTTCAAGCAGTGTGTCCGGCAATGCCGCGCAATTGACTTTGACAAAGGGCTTGCCAACCCGGGTAGACTTTTGATACAGACTCTGGACAACCAACTCCTTGCCGACACCGGTTTCACCATGAACAATGGTATTGAGACCGGTATCTGCTACCTGGTCGATCAACTCTTTTATTCTGTCGATATTTTTACTGACACCAACGATTTTAGGTTTCATGTGAATTGAGGTCTTGTCTTCTCAGTTTTGCAAGAAAATAACCCTATGGTTTCATAACTAAATTTTATTAATTTTAGCGATTATTGTTCCATTTGACAACAATAAACTAGATTAAATCCAGCAAAGTTATATTTTAGAATTCTTCCTACATGATTTGTTAGCATAAATCAATCCCGGAAAGGGCCCGGCAAAAAAAGCCCCTCCCGGTTCAAGTATTTTGCATAATATGCCAATATACGAATCAGAATCTCAAAAGCAGACCCAGAGAACTATAGAAATTCAGAAATATTGTTAACTGATGATATCATAAAGATTCAATCGCGCTGCGCGTTATTTCTTGACATTTCAAGCAGTTTATGAATTAATTGAAATTAAGTATTTTAAAATCGACAATTTTTGATGGTCAATTTTTCTGATAACATTGTAGTAGCAGATGGGAGCCTTTTTTATAGAATTTATGAGTTGAACGGAGAGTAACTTTGGCAAAACGTGATGAAGTATCATCAACCGAACGGCTACTGGATCTGATCCGCGAAGATAGTAAGTCAGAGTACACTGCCAGCGGTATTGATCCACAGAAATCTTTCGGCCATCAGCTAAAAAATATTTTTAATAATCCGGTATCCTTTCGCAAAACTATTGCGGTTGGTGTGGATCTGGGCCATGATGACATAAAATTGGTGAAAATTAACCGGATTTCCGATCAAAAATATGAGATGCTCGAGTATGAAAGAATTCCTTTTGATGAGAATCTTGATCGACAAAGCCCACAATTCCCTCAATTTTTAAGAAAGGTTCTGGCCGATTTTTGCGGCAAAACAAAAAATATAGTACTCTGGAGCACCATTCCTTCGGCCCGGGTGGAAACCCGGCAAATCCGAATTCCGAAAGTTAGCCAAAAGCAAATCCCCAATTCTGTCTACTGGTCGTATAAAAAACTCTCATCGTTCGATGAAAACAAGAATATCTTTGATTTTGAAATCCTTGGTGAAGTGGAGGAGGGGGATCGACCTAAAATAGACGTATTGGCCTACACTGCCCCCCAACAGGAAATCAAAGAACTCAAAGATCAATTTAGCAAGGCCGGTTATCCTCTGAGGGGTATTTCAATTGTTCCATTTGCCTTCCAGACTATACTGAGATCGGGTCTGATTCAAACCGATGAAGCCAATGTTTCCAGTTTGTACATCGGTCGGGACTGGTCCCGTATTGACATATTCTCAGAGGGAAATCTCACACTTTCCCGTGGCATCAAAGCCGGTGTCAAAACCATGATCGAAGCGCTGCGCAACGAAATCGAAGGCAATTTGTTCGAGCTTTCCGTTGCCAAGTCTACCTCCAAAGATTCAGCCAGAATTAAGGCCATAAAAAAGAAGTTGAAGAATGAACTAGAACAGGCCCACCAGCTTTTTTTCGGTGTAATTCATGACAATGCTCCGTCTGAATTGGATGAACGGCAGCGACTTCTTAAAGAAGATAAAATATTTAAAATGATTTTACCGGCGCTCGAACGGCTGGTTCGACAGGTTGAAAGAACGTTGCGGCATTTTTCACTGAACTATGATAACGCCAGGGTGGGGAAGATATATATCTCCAGCGGAGTCAATCCTCATCAGCGCATTTTGGATTACATCAGTGAAGAGCTTGCCATCCCGACCGAAACATTGAACCCCTTCGCTGACAGTCCCAATTTTCTCTCGCAGGCACCGAGTCCCGAAGACCCCTCCGAACAAAGCTCCTATGTGCCGGCAATGGGCATGGCCCTTTCCAGCAACTCACTGACCCCCAATTTTTTATATACCTACAAAGACAAGCAAAAGGTCGCCAGGACGCGGTGGCTTAATCGTGGGCTATTTGCAACTTTTATACTGGTGATGGTGCTTTGTGTCGGGGTAACATTTTGGCTGGACCGTCAGGTTGAAGGTAAAGAATATAAATTGCAGCAACTGCAGCGGCAGCTTGAAAATATTACCCTGCGGGTCGACCAAAATCTAATTTTAAAACTGGTTGGTGAAACCCAGGCCGATAGCCGTCAGATCAAAGAGATCGGCCAAAAATATTTTGGAGTGGCCGTGATCAGTGAGATTACCCATCTGACACCGTCCAGTGTCCGTTTAATCAGTATCTCGACGCAACTCGGTGGATCGCCGGCCAAGAAAACAGGCAAGAAAACTAGCAAGAAAAAAGGCAAGAAGAAAGTGTCGCCTAATAAAACTTTAGTTTTGGACGGCATCGTACGGGGTGACCGCCTGATTCTGGAATCCACCTTGGCCGGATATTTGATGGAGCTTAAGAATTCGCCCATATTCGATCAACCCAAAATAAGTAAGAAATCTTTTGAGCGTTATAAAGACACAGACGTACTGAGATTCACCGCTCGATTAAAACTGCTATAGAAATGAAAAAAATTCTATCAATTCTGCCGGCCCAGAGCCTGATCTACTTTTTAATTTGTAGTGTCGGGATACTTGCATTTGTCTTTTTTATCATCATACCGACCCAAAAAACATCCGCCGAATTGGATAAGGACATTTTAAAGACTGGCGATTACATTGAGGAGCAGCGAATACTTAAGCCGGTTTTTGAAAGCCTTTTAAAACGGGCCAAGAGTAAAGCCCCAACCGATTTGCCGGCAACTAAAAAAGCCAAACTGGACCGCGCTGACATTAGTAAGCTTTCAGAGGATCTGCAGGAAATGGCATTTCGGCATGGTCTTAAAGTTCAAGACATGAATACAGATGTCTCCGCCCTGATAGGCAAGAGCGGATATTTGCTGATGCGGATCAATTTGGCGGGGGCGTTTATGGATTTTCGTGATTTTTTAGTGGATCTGGGGACCATCCCGTCGTTGGAGATCATTGAAGAAATCCAGATCCGGGCCATCGAGGGCTCCAGGGAATTTAAAATTAAAATATGGATGGCTCAAAAGTGAAAAAATAGCGTTTCGCGTTTCGCGTTGCGCGTTGCGAGGTTTAATTGAGGAATTCTGTCGTTATTAACCAGTAACCCGTAACTCGCAACTCGCAACTCGTAACCCGTAACCCGTAACCTGTAACTCGTAACACGCAACCCGTAACTCGTAACTCGAAACTATGTCAAACAGAGAAAAAATAATTGTTGGTCTAATGGTGCTGGCGGTGATTTACGGGGTTTACATCATGTTTTTTGAATCATCCCAAAAGACAAATAATTTCATTGCCGGAGGCGACCGGGAACTGGAAGCCCTCAACACCTTTATTACCAAGGTTGCGGATAAAACCAAGTCCGGTCTTTCCGAAAAGCAGGCCTATGTTTTGAATAAAGCCCAAACTGCCTGGAAGCAGGACCCTTTTGTTCAGCTTGAGGCCAAAAAAGTTGCAGTCGATACCGGTCCGGAGCCGGTGCTGGACGCCAAAGTTCGATACACCGGTTTTCTGCAGATGGGTGATACCCGACTGGCAATTATAAACGGGATGGAATATGAAGCGGGTGATCGGCTGGAGCCGGGAGGATTTATTATCCGCCGTATATCACCCGAACAAGTGGTGGTGGTGCCACCGGGCAAAAAAAAGAAAACTATGATCCTTCCAATGGACGAAACTGAATAGGATAAATGGTATATGGCTAAATATCAGCGTCTAATCAAAATATGTATGGTGGGGATTTCGTGTCTACTTCTGATGGCTGTATGGATGGGCGGTTGTTCTCAAAAAAAGGGTTTGAAGGATGTCCAGGACCCGTTCTATGAGCAATGGCGGGTTAAAGCAGAAGAAGCCAAAGGCACTTCTCCGGTTGAGCCGCCTCCGATAGACGAGAAGCCGTTTGAAATCGCTTCTCAGGAAGGGGAAGAAGAGGTGAAACCCGAGGTCGCCAAACCGCTCCCCACGCGCAAGATCAGCCTTAAAATGAATGATATCGATGTCGCCGTATTGCTGCGCGCCCTCGCCAGAGCTGCGGATCAGAATATCATCCTCAACGAGAAAGTGTCCGGCAAAGTCAACATCAATATTCACCAGGCGCCTTGGGATCAGGTGTTTAACGGTATTTTGCGGACCCATGGCCTGAGTTACGCCTGGGAAGGAGACATCATCCGTATCATGACCGCCGAGGACATGGATGCAGATCTTAGAACAAAAACCCGCGAACAGGCTTTGAAACTTACCCAAACGCCCTTGACGCGGATTGTGGCCGTCAAATTTACCGAAGCCAACAAACTCAAATCCAATCTCGACAAATTTGTGACGGTGGACCGCGGCGGCAAAAAAACCGGATCGATTCTGGTGGACGATCACACGAATTCATTGATAATACAGGCGATTAGAAGCGATATGGACCGGATCCTGGCGATCATTAAAAAATTGGACCGCCCCACACCTCAGGTATTGATCGAAGCGATTATCGTCGAAGCCAACAAGGACGTCGCCCGGGAACTCGGCATCCAGTGGGGAGGTGTCTATTCCGGCAAAAGCGGGAGTAAAAACGTCATTGTAACCGGGCAGCAGGGCGGGACAGCAGGCGGGGTGCCGGTCAACCCGGATTTAGATGCTTTGGATGTGACCTCGGGCTCGGTGGTCAACCTGCCGGCCATGGGGCTGGGCGGGTTTGATCCGATGACCCTGGGTCTTATTTACACGAAGGTAGGGGAATACCTGCTGAGCGCACAGCTTTCGGCGCTGCAGGATCAGGGCAAACTCCACATCCTGTCGAGTCCCTCGATCACAACCCTGGACAATCAGACCGCCTTGATTGAGAGCGGTCAGGACGTTCCCTTTCAATCGGTGGAAGACGGAGAGGTCAAGGTTGAGTACAAAAAAGCGGTGCTTGCCTTGCGGGTCATCCCCCATGTAATTGACGGGGAAACGCTCAAAATGTACATAAAAGTCAACAAGGACGAACCTGATTTTTCCAGAACCGTCCTTGGGAACCCCACAATCATTACCAAAAATGCGGAAACCAATGTCATCCAGAATGACGGCCAGACCATCGTTATCGGCGGTTTGAGTAAAGAATCTTCAAGCCGCAGTAAAACCGGAACACCGTTTCTGGAAGATATTCCCGGTCTGGGCTACCTGTTTAAGCGCAAGAGCAGCGCCGATCAAATGGAGGAATTGATCATTTTTATTACACCGCATATTTTAAAACCCCGTGCGCTAAAATAGAAGGGGAGACGGTAAAGTATTTCGAG